>CAYVAO010000259.1:2202-3990 GCA_964448895.1 uncultured Christensenella sp. | reverse complement strand
AGAAACACTTTCGATCAAAATGTACTAAAGAAACCTACTGGTGCGCCGTAAGGCGCGCAATATAAAAGAAGTCTATTTCATCGCGGATGCGAAAAATGGGAGAACAACATGGAGACAACGGCAACCACGGCAACGACAACCAAACATGCAGTGCTCAGCGGCATTCAGCCGACGAGCGTACTCACGATAGGCAACTACTTCGGCGCGCTGAAAAACTACGTCGCAATGCAGGATGAATTTGACGCGTACTATATGGTCGCAAATCTGCACGCTCAGACGGTACGTATGGATCCGACGGAACTGCGGCGGCGCAGCATCGAGACATTTGCGCTGTTTCTCGCATGCGGCATCGATCCGAACCGCTCGACAATCTTCATCCAGAGCCACGTGCCGGAGCACACGCAGCTCACCTGGGCACTGATGTGCAACGCCTACATGGGCGAGCTTTCGCGCATGACGCAGTTTAAGGAGAAGAGCGCAAAAAATACCGAAAACATTAACGCGGGACTTTTTACGTATCCTGTTTTGATGGCGGCGGATATTCTGATCTATCAGGCGAAGTACATTCCTGTCGGCGCGGATCAAAAGCAGCACGTAGAGCTCACGCGCGACATCGCGATTCGCTTCAACAACATGTATGGTGAAACGTTTGTCATTCCCGAACCGTATATTCCAAAGGTCGGCGCGCGCATCATGAGCTTGCAAGAACCCGAAAAGAAGATGAGCAAGTCCGACCCAAATCCGAACGCTTACATTCGAATTCTCGACGAACCGGATGCGATCGTAAGAAAGCTCAAGCGTGCGGTAACGGACAGCGAAGGCGAGATTACGGGAAATCCCGAACGAGCCGGCGTTTATAATCTGCTTTCCATCTATTCCGCTTGCGCAAACCAGTCAATCGATGAATCGGTTGCGCACTTTGCCGGAAAAGGATACGGAGACCTCAAGAGCGGAGTCGCGGAGGCAATCGTTGAAACGCTGCGTCCCATCCAAACCGAGTACACGCGCATGCTCGCTGAAAAGGATTATCTCAACCAAACGATGAAACAAGGCGCAGAGCGCGCACAGGCAACCGCGCGCAAGACCGTAAATAAAGTCTACCACAAGATGGGATTTGACTCGTTTAAAGCCTAAGCATACAGAGCGGCGGAATGGTTTCCGTCGCTCTTTTCCGATTGTTTCTGTGAGGAGGTGCCGGTATGATTTCGCAGGAAGAGTTTCTCGCGCTCAAACAGCGCGCGTTGGAATTTGCGTTTTCTTCGTTTACCTATCTGGAATACGATAGCGTCCAATCATACCAAATCCTCAGTGACACAAAATCGCTGATCCTGTTGGAAGGAATCAAGCCGGAAGCGGATATTCGTGATCTGCAATGGGCAGCAAAAAAACCGGAAGCGGTGATTACCACAGCAAAGAGCGGGGAAAGAGAAACGCTCGTCACATTTATACCGCCGCATTGGAAGAATAAATTTCTCGAGAATGGGTTTACGGAATTTGGCATTCTGCGCGAATATTGGATTGATCGGCTGAAATCGTCTTATGATCCCAAGCTTGTCTGTGAACCCATCTTGCTCTCGGAGGCGACGGAAGCAGTCGCGGTCTCACAAAGCTGCCGCTTGCAAAGCCGCGAGTTTTATGGCGAAACAAAGGAGAGCATACTTGCGTGGATGACGGGGTGTGATCCGCAGGCAAAAGCGGGCGGAGCCAAACACGAAACCGTGTTGGCGTGCCGCAACGGCAGCAAAATGGTCGGCATCGTCAGCGTTGCGATCTATGGATTTGACAAGG
>CAYVAO010000259.1:0-2192 GCA_964448895.1 uncultured Christensenella sp. | reverse complement strand
CGCGTCCGGCCCGATCGTTTGGCTGCGCGAAGTCGCAGTTTTGCCGGAATATCAGGGAGAAGGCTTCGGAAAAGCGCTGGTCGAGAGCGCGCTGCAATACGGTGTTGATCATGGAGCGACGAACGCATTTCTGCTGGCGGACGATTGCAACATGAGCGCCATCGCGCTCTACCGCAAGGTTGGATTCACACCGAGCGAGGATGATGTACAGATCGACTTGGTCTATCAACCGTAAAACGATACGATACAAGAAAACGCCGCATCCGACTAACGGATACGGCGTTTTGTGTTGCGAACGAATCTTATGCGAGCAGTTTCTCCAGCGTTGCGAGCTTGACGCAGACGCAGAATACATCCATCGCCTGCTTGACTTCGGAGAGCGGCGGATAGGACGGCGCAATGCGCAGATTGGTGTCGTCGGGATCAACGCCGCCGGGATAAGTGGCCCCCGCGCCGGTGAGCGCAACGCCGACCTCTTTGCAGAGCGCAACCACGCGCTTTGCGGTGCCGTGCATGAGATTGATGCTCACGAAATAGCCGCCTTTGGGACGATGCCAGCTTGCGATTTCCAGCGGATCGATCTCTTTTTCAAGCGCTTCGCAGACAAGGTCGAACTTCGGCTTCATAAACGCCGCATGCTTCTTCATGTGTTCATGCGTGTTTTCCGCGTTTTTGAGGAAACGCACATGCATGAGCTCGTTGACCTTGTTCGGGCCGATGGTTTGGAAGGTCATCAGGCTGAGGATGTATTTAATATTCTCCACGCTTGCCGCCATACAGGAAACACCAGCGCCCGCGAGGGTTACCTTGCTGGTGGAGGCAAACTCGTAGACAAGGTCGGGGTTGCCAGCTTCGCGGCAAATGCCGATCATATCGGGGAAGGGAATGTCCTCGCCTTCAAACGTATGGATGCAGTACGCGTTGTCCCACATCAGCGCGAAATCAGGCGCTGCGGGTTTCATCGCGGCAATGCGCTGGCAGGTTTCGAGCGGGTAGACATAGCCATCCGGATTCGAGTACTTCGGCACACACCACATACCCTTGACGGAAGCGTCTTTGATGAGCTCCTCGACTAAGTCCATATTCGGTCCTTTTTCGTCCATCGGAACGGGGACAAGCTCCATGCCGAAGCTCTTACTTACGTTGAAATGACGGTCGTAGCCGGGGAAAGGGCAGAGGAACTTGATCTTTTCTTCTTTCGCCCAGGGACAGACGCTGTTCTTAAGTCCGTGGGTATACGCCTTTGCAATCAGGTCATACATCAACTGAAGGCTTGCGTTGTTGCCGAGGATGACTTCTTCCGGCTTGCAATACAGTAGGTCCGCAAAGAGTTTGCGGCAGGAGGGAAGACCCGCAAGCTCGCCGTAGTTGCGGGTGTCCATGCCGTCGATATTAAAATCTCCATCGTCAAGCGTACGGAACATGTCGTTCGACAACGCAAGCTGCGCGGTTTCGGGTTTGCCGCGGGTGAGGTTGAGGTTGAGTTTGTAGCCGCGCAGAGCCTCGTAGTCTTTTTGTACACGGGTGAGTTCTGCTTGGAGCGCCGACTTGTCCAAATCCGAATAACGCATGATGGGTTTCTTCCTTTCGAGTGAGTATAAAACCGCCCGGAACCGAATGTTCGCGGCTCCGGGCGGCGAAGATGGTTTGTTTTTTATGCTACTTCAACCATCGTATAATTGCAATTATTTTTTTCGCATAGGCAATAGATTTTTTTGCAATGTTATGCAAATAAAATCTTATGCTTTGCCCAAACGTTTCTTCATCGTCTTCTCGACGGCGTTTAGAATGTTTTCGTATCCCGTGCAGCGGCAGAGGTGACCGGAGAGGAGCTTCCGCAGTTCGTCTCGCGTATACTCCTTGCCGGTTTCGAGGACTTCCACCGCGGTCATGATGAATCCCGGCGTGCAGAAGCCGCACTGTACGGCAGCCTCGTCCACAAAGGCCTGCTGAATGTCGCTGAGTTCGCCGTTCGGCCCAAGGAGACTTTCGAGCGTGCGGATATGTTTTCCTTCCGCCCAGACCGCGAGATAGATGCAGGAATTGAAGCATTCACCGTCGATGATAACGTTACAAGCGCCGCACTCGCCAACCTCGCAACCCTTTTTAACAGAGGTGAGGCGATAATCGTTTCTCAGCATATCCGTCAACGAGGCGCGAACGTCCACATAGGTTTCGACATCCTTGCCGTT
>CAYVAO010000258.1:0-3993 GCA_964448895.1 uncultured Christensenella sp. | reverse complement strand
CTCTCGGCGATTCGTCGAGCGGATGTTGTGCTGATCGTTTGCGACGCGAGCCAGGGCCTCAGCGAGCAGGATGTTCGCATTGCGGGCTATGCGCATGAAGAGGGCAAAGCGAGCGTACTGATCGTCAACAAATGGGACTTGATCGAAAAAGACACCCATACGATGAACGCGTTTCAAAAGAGCCTCGGCGCAGACCTTGCGTTTATGAGCTATGTGCCGATGCTGTTCATCTCCGCAAAAAGCGGACAGCGCGTGAATAAAGTGCTAGCGTTGGTCGTTCAATCCTCTGAACAGGCGCGCCGCAGACGCACGACGGGTCAGCTCAACGACGTTGTCAGCGAGGCCGTCATGATGAACGATCCGCCGAGCGATAAAGGCCGCACCTTGAAAATCTATTATTCCACGCAGGTTTCGGTGCAGCCGCCGACGTTTGTGATATTCGTGAACGATACGGAAATCGTGCATTTTTCCTATGAGCGGTACTTGGAGAATTTCTTTCGGAAATCCTTTGGCTTTGAAGGTACACCGATCCGGATACTCTTCCGCAATAGAAAGAAGGAAAACGAACAGTGATTTTTTCGACAGGATTCCTTACGCTCAACTTCTGGACGGTGATCGCGAGCATCGTAATCGGCTATCTACTGGGCAACATTCAAACCGCAATCATTGTCAGCCGCGCATATTATCACGACGATGTTCGAAACCACGGTAGCGGTAACGCGGGCAGCACCAACATGGTGCGCGTTTACGGCTACGGCCCCGGCGCAATCACGTTTGCGGGCGACTTTTTAAAGGCGTTTCTTGGTGTACTGCTGGGACAGATTGTTTGCGGAGAAGTTGGCGGCTATATCGCGGGGCTATTCGTCGTGATCGGACATTGCTGGCCGGTATTCGACGGTTTTCGCGGCGGCAAAGGTGTTGCGTCTTCGTACAGCATCGCGATCTTTACGTTTCCGCTCGGCGCGCTCGGCGCAATCCTCATCGGCGGACTGATCCTGCTGATCAATAAAAAGATGTCGATCATGTCGCTCGCGGCGATGCTGCTGTTCTTTGTTGCGACGCTCGTGTTTCGTCTCAACGACCTGCCGCTGGTGATTCTCGCGGGACTCTTAACAATCGTCGTTTTCGTTCGTCACACAGAGAATATCAAGCGATTGATCCACGGCGAAGAGCAACGTCTTCGCAAAGAAGGAAAGTAATCTTTAAAACAAAAGCGCTTCCAGCGAGTTTGGTCGTTGGAAGCGCTTTTTGATTGCCTAGTTCTTATCCGATATGGAATTTTTCGCGGATCGCGTCCGCGGCTCTGAGCGCATGCACGGATTCAATGCAAAACTCAATGCGCGTTTCACTGGTGGTGATCAGCCAGATATGAATGCCTTCCTTGCGCAGTGTGGAGAAGAGCTGCGCCGCGACGCCGTGTTGCAGCGCCATGCCGGTGCCTTCCAGCGTGAGCTTGGTTAGGTCGGTGCGCGTGCGGATGTCGCAGCCGTAGCCGTTTCGGGTGAGTTCGTTGATGGCGTTGAGCGCTTCGGAAAGCGAAGACTCGCTCAGCGAAAAACCGATGCTCAGGCTCTGTTCGTCCGGCTCGGAGCAGGCGATCATGTCCACAAACACGCCATGCTCGGCGATCACGTCAAACACGCGGGAAGCGAACGCATCCTCCTTGGCAAACGAACGCATGATGACCACCGCCTGGTTTTCGAGAGAAAACAGGCGGGAAGCCGCATCGTGCTCGGTTACCACGTTTTTCATGTTGTAGAGGCCCGTCTGCTTACCGACGAGGAATTTCGCCGCGCGCAGCGCACCCTGCGCAAACACCTGCTTGCTAAACGCCCGATGCGAAACCTCGATGATCTCGTCGTTGCCGATGAACTGCACCTGATGTTCGCCGACGACCGTGCCGCCGCGAACCGAGTGGATTCCGATTTCGTTATCCGTGCGCCGCTTGTTCTTCTCGTGACGACCGAAAACGAACTCCTCATCCTCCGGTGAAATAGAAGCGACGGCGTTTGCCAGCATCAGTGCTGTGCCGCTGGGGCTATCCACCTTCTTGCGATGGTGGGTTTCGATGATCTCCACGTCAAAGTTGGAGCCGAGCGTAGAAGCGGCGAGCTGCACCAGCTCCACCTGCAAGTTGACGCCCAGGGACATATTGCCCGTTTGAAACATAGCGACCTGATCCGAGGCGGAGCGAATCAACTTTAGCTCACGCTCTCCAAGGCCGGTGGTACCGATGACGGCGGGGATTTTTTTCTCCAACGCGTAGCGAACGATCTCCGGCGTGCTCGCGGGAATCGAAAAGTCGATGATAACATCCGCGCGCTCTTTGATCTCGTCCAGCGTCTTGTAGACAGGGCAGTTGTATGTGTTGGCGCAGTCAAACGGGTCAACGCCGGCTACGGCGGAAAAAGCGCCGCTTTGCGCTTGAATAGCGGCATAAACGGCGCGTCCCATTTGACCGCAGATTCCGTTGATGATCACAGAAATCATGTCAGTCCTCCATATTTAGTTGAGCTTAGATCAGTTCGTAACCCTTTAAAGTTTCCTCAATCAGGCGCATGCTCGCAGCGGACGGGGGAACGAGCGGCAAGCGCACGTCCGGTTCGCAGAGCTGCATGAGACCCATCATGGCTTTGAGCGGAATCGGGTTGACCTCGCAGAACGCGGCTTTCCAGATCGGGATCAACTGCAACTGCAACTGCCGCGCAAGCTGGATATCGCCCTTGAAGAACGCATCGCAAAGCGCATGCATCTCGCCGGGTACGATGTTGGCGATGGTGGAGATAACGCCTTTGCCGCCGATGCTGAGCACGGGCAGAACATGGTCGTCGTTTCCGCTGTAGATGTCGCATTGCGGGCAGAGGGCCGCGATGTTGACGATCTGCTCGATATTGCCGCTGGCTTCTTTGGTGCCTACGATGTTCTCATGCGTGCAGAGCTCCGCCATGGTCTGCGGCAACACGTTGAGTCCCGTGCGCGAAGGCACGTTGTAGACGATGATGGGCGTTTCAACAGCGTCTGCTACCGTGAAATAGTGGCGCACAAGCCCTGCCTGCGTGGTTTTGTTGTAATAGGGAGTGACAACAAGCAAACCGTCTACGCCGATCGCCTCGGCGGATTTGCTGTTGCTGACCACTTCTTCGGTGTTGTTGCCGCCCGTACTGGCAATGACCGGTACGCGGCCATTGACGCGCTCAACGACAAACTGAATCACGCTCAAGCGCTCGTCGGTCGTGAGTGTAGCGCTTTCGCCGGTCGTCGCCGCACAGATGATCGCGTCCGTACGGTTTGCGATCTGCAGCTCGATCAGCCGGGTAAATGCGGTGAAATCAACCGACCCGTTTTGAAACGGGGTAACGATCGCAACGCCGCTTCCTCGAAAGATAGACATAAATTCTTACGCCTCCCATTGACGAATGAGTTCCTGCGCAATCTGCACGGCGTTGGTCGCCGCGCCTTTGCGGATATTGTCCGCAACGCACCAGAAGTTGATTCCGTTTTCAACGGAGAAATCGCGGCGGAGACGACCAACATAGACGGGGTCTGTATCCGCGGCGTTGATCGGCATGGGGTAGAGGCCCTTTTCCGGATCGTCCTGAACGCTCAGGCCTTCCGTGCTCTCCCAGAGCTTGCGGAGGTCCGCAACTTCAAACGGCTTTTCGAGTTCGACGTTGATGCTCTCGCTGTGACCGTGGAACACAGGTACGCGAACGGTGGTCGCCGTGACGCGAAGAGAGGGCAGCTCAAGAATCTTTCTCGTTTCGTCGATCATCTTCTGCTCTTCTTTGGTGTAGCCGGTGTCGAGGAACACGTCGATCTGCGGCAAAACGTTACCCGCGATGGGGTGCGGGAACTTCTTCGGCGCTTCGCCCTTGAGTCCGTTTTCCAGATCGCTGTATCCGCCCATGCCCGCGCCGGAGACAGCCTGATAGGTCGAGTAGATCACGCGCTTAAGGCCGTATTTGTTCGCAAGCGGCTTGAGCGGTACCATCG
>CAYVAO010000257.1:0-3993 GCA_964448895.1 uncultured Christensenella sp. | reverse complement strand
CAGACGAGAAATCGTCTGCCGTGTCTTTTACCTGCATGTATGTCATTCTTTACGGTTATTTCTCCGTGAGCGAGGAATATTTGCTGCGGTATTCGCTCGGCGTCATATTTTCATATTTCTTAAATACCTGCGTGAAATGCGAAAAGTAGGAATATCCGAGTTCCAGCGCGATCATGCCCACGGAGATATTGGAATGCTCCAGCATCTCTTTTGCCGCGGCCACCTTGGAGAGCGCGATGTATTCCTTGATGTTCTGTCCCGTCTCGCGCTTGAAAAGCTTGGTGAAGTATTCCGCGCTGAGGTTGACGTGATCCGCCACATCCTTGACGGTAATCGGGTTTGCGATGTTGTTTGCGATATAGCTCTTGGCACGCTCTACGTCGCTCTTTGGCATATTGTGCCGCTGCGCGCTGTCGATGGCGTTGAGCATGAAGTTGACGCCCTTGCGCAAGGATTCCACATCTTTAAAGCTGTCCATGTAGTCGGTATAGGTATAATCCTCATGAAACAGCTCGCTCATATCCACGTTATTGTTGTAAAAGTAACCCAAAAAGATGTGCGTGAGTTGTTGATGAAGTTCGCAAAGGGATTTGAACTTATTCTTGCTGTTTGCAATGATACTTCTTAGATACGCGTCGATCTCGCTCTCTAAGATTCGTTTTTGTCCCGCGGCAATCAGCGTCTTCCAGCGCTCGGTACTCTCGGCGAGGTTGGTCGCGGTGCTCGCCGCAATCGTTTGCCCGGAAGTGAGATAGATACCGCTCGTGTTGTTGATATTTTCATCGATGTATTGATGAATCAGCTTGATCTGGTCGCGCATATCCTTGCAGGCGACCCAGTTGCCCGCATAGCAGGAAATCGTCTCTCCGGGCATCTCCGCACAAAGCATCTCATAGAATGACTGATACTGCTCGCTGGAAATGATCAACTCCTCTTCCGTCGCGGAGAACAGCACGAGCACGAACATGCGAAACCGGTTGACCGTGCTGAGTTTGAGCACGGGGTAGATCATATTTGCCTGTTTGAGAGCGTTCGAAATCGCCTTGTGTGTGGCTTTTTCCGAAAAAATCGGTTCGCTGGAATTGCGAAAAGATTCGACGCTGATGAAGATGACCTGTACCCGCTTCTCCTTATGAATCGGATAACCCATCTTGTTGAGAAACTCCAGCGAGGAATCCACATCCTCCGGAACACGTGAAAACAGCTGTGTCACCATATGGTTCATCAGCTCGGTCTCGTTGGTTTCCAATAATTGACCATATTGTTGGAGCCGTTCGCGTTTTCTCTGCTGATAGAGGTGCTGCAGCGCGCGGCGCAGACACTCTTCAATAACCTCATACGGCGCAGGTTGGAGCAGATAGTCAAAGCAGCCGAGCTTGATGCTCTCCTGCGCATAGGCAAACTCCGCGTGCGAGGTGAGTAGAATCCGCAGCGTATCCGGATACTTCGCCTGTACCTGACGATTCAGTTCCAGTCCGTTTTCGCCCGGCATTTCGATATCCGTAAGCATGATGTCGATCGGTATCTCGGTAAAGATCTCCAGCGCTTGCTCGCTGCTGGTTGCCGCGCGCACATCGTCGATTCCCAGTTCGTGGAAATGCACGCCGGATAGGATGCTGTTGAGCACGGAGACTTGATCGTCAACGATCAGTACGTTCATCCTCTTCCCTCCTTTGCTCCGTCTGCATCGGCAGATAAATCAGCGAACATGCGCCGCCGTTGGGCGCGTTGAAAAACGCAATCTGGTAGTCGTTTTGATAGATCAACGCCATCCTGCGCCTCAGGTTGCTGATGCCGATATGATACTGCTCGAACTGCTCGTCCGGCTCGGAAAGTTTTTTGAGCACCTCGCTGCTGTATCCCGCTCCGTTGTCGCTCAGGCGAAGACGCAAGTACGGACGCTCTTCGATTTCAATTTGATCAATCTGCACGCCAAAGCGCAAAAACTTCTTGCTGTCGCTATTGTATTTATAGGAGTTCTCAAGAAATGTCTGCACAACCAGCGGCGGCACGCGGCATTCCAGCAATGCCGGATCAACCTCAAGGTCCAGCAAAAGCGGATGCGCGCGATCCATCTGTATGATCTGATAGTAATCCTGCGCTTCGTCCAGCTCGGATTTTAGGGTGACAAGCAGGAGATTGTCGTGAAAGACATACCGAAGGTGGTTGGAAAACGCAAGTATCATCAGGCGAATCTTCTCGATTTCGCCGCGTTCGGACATGTGGTACAGGCTCTTGAGGCAGTTGAGAAAGAAATGCGAGCGCGTTTGCAACTGGTAGTATTGCAGGAGCGCGTGTTCCGTCTCCTGCGCTTTGTTGCGGTTGTCCTGCTCCAATTGCACCTTTTGTTCGACAAGGCGATCCAGCGCATCCCGAATCGTAGAGAATTCCACCAGATTCTCCTGATTCGTCTTCACAAGATCCGTTGCCCCCGAAAGCTGACGCGAGGCATTGGTAATCTGGTCAAGCGGATAGATCAGTATTCGAGAGATAAATGCGTAGATCACGAGGAAAAGCCCTATCACAATGACGGAGATGATCAAAAACAAAATGACCGTGATGCGCGAATAACTCCATATTCCTTGCAGCGACATGATGCCCGATAGTCCGATGCCGAACACGGGATAATAGTCCGACTGAATGATATTGCCAACATAAAAATTCTTTACAAGGTTTGCATCCGCGCTTTGAATCATCTCCAGCGTGATTCCCTGTTCCTCAACATAGTCTGCGTTGGTCAATACCTGGTTCTTTGTGAAGAACACATACTGAATCGAATCCACGCCTTCCGTATGCGTGCTGATAAACGCATCGAGATCGAGAATGGAGCAGATATACAAATCCTGCAACCGATAGGCGTTCATCAGAAGCACCGTGCCCTCGCCGGAAAAGGCAGTCCAGCGCATCATGTCCGATTGATTGCTATCCAACCACTGCTCGCAGATCTGGCTCATATTCTGCATGAGCTGCGGGATGAATATGCCCCCCATAAAGTCCTGACCGAAACAATAAAAAAATTCCGACCGGGATTTATTGAATAAAAAGATGGCGCCGGTATTTGGCACACGGTTATTCATCAGCTTGCGCAGATTGTATTCCGGCAGAATCTTTTGATCGTCGGTCAGCGTATCCGCCTTGTTGGCAAGCAGTCTAAAGTCCAAATCGCTGGAATAGATGTTTTGATTGAACGAGGTCAAATCCTGTAACTCATAGATCAAACTATTGGAATAGACGTCCAGCGCCGCCTGATTGGTGAAAATCAGCTGCTGCTCATACATCCAAACGGAATACACCCCATAGGAAACAAGGCAGAGTAGCGTAATGAAAAGCAGGATCAAAAAATACTTGATCAGGCTCTTTTTTGCGGAACGTGTTCTCACTTTCATTGCTTCTTCCTATGGCAGTCTGTAGTTCAATTCTATCAAGGCCATCGCGAATGTTCAAGTGGCGGTGTCTGTTACGGATATGTCTGTATGCTATGCTTCTCTTCTCCGCAAAACGTATTGATGTATACCGTCATGTATTTCGCCATTTCGGTGCTTCAAAACGAGAAAACCACCCAATGGGTGGCTTCGATTCTGGATTGTTATGATCTTCAATTGGCGAATAGTTTACCACAAATGAAGATCGGTTCATCACGATTTTGTTGCTCGCTATACGCGGGAACGGATCACCCGCGCCTCGTAAGGCGCAAGCAATCTCTCCTCCATTTCGCCATGCATGTTTCTCAGCACGCACGCGCCGGAGACGGCATTTGTAAGGCGCGCCTCTTTGCCGCTCATGTTGCAAAGCACGGTCATCGTTTCGTCTTCCAAGGTTCGCGTATACGCAAACACCTGCGGATGTTCCCGCTCAATCAAACGGAAATCGCCGTAGATCAGCGTACGGCTCTTGCTGCGCAAAGAAAGAAGTGCACGGTAAAAATGCAGCACGCTGTCTGGATCTTGTTCCGCAGCATTCACGTTGATGGTATCGTGGTTCGGGTTCACCATC
>CAYVAO010000256.1:2041-3995 GCA_964448895.1 uncultured Christensenella sp. | reverse complement strand
ACCCGGGACCTACGGCTTAGAAGGCCGTTGCTCTATCCAGCTGAGCTACAGGCGCAGGAAGCGAGTTCCAAAGATTAATTATAGCGGCGAGGGGGCATTATGTCAACCGAAATTGACAAAAAGATTACCCCATTTTTCTTCCCCCGCCGCACAGCAATCGCTTCCGTTAACCTGCCTTAAGCATTTTTGCCGCAGCAGGCCTTGTATTTCTTGCCGCTTCCGCAGGGGCAGGCATCGTTTCTGCCGACTTTTGCCTCGCGCACGAAAATATTGCTCTGGCGATACTCTTTCGTGATCTCTTTGCGCTTTTCCTCGCTCAGCACGGGCTCCCACTCCTTGAGCGTATAGAGCCAGTTTGCTTTTGCCTTATGCATGTTAAAATAGAGCTTCTCAAAGTCGATCTCGAGTTTGAGCGAGGTGTCGACATCGAGCTTTTCGAGGTTGACTTCTTTTTTCAGGCTGGTGTTGATGCCGTCGAGAAAGCCCGCAAACTCCTCCACGCTCATCTGGAAGCGATCGGATAGCTCCGCATGCGTGCCGGTGAGTTTTCCCGTGTTCTCGGTTAAAATCGTACGATACGCCTCTGTTTCCTTTTCAAAGTATTCGTTCCAGAAGGCGTCGTGCTCCGCTTGCTGTCGCTCTGTTTCTACCAGTTTTTGCCATTGTTCATACGGTTTCATGTGTTTGCCTCTCCCTATCGATCGTTTGTTGTATGTCTTCGTTCCATAAAATCAAAGCGCCTTCGACGTTATCCCAAGAATACCCGTATCGCTAACCGTTTTGCTTAAACCCAAGTCTGGAATAGAGTCGCTGCGCGACCGTGTTTCCTTCGCGAACCTCCAGCGTCATCTTCTCCGCGCCGCGTTTGTAGGCATGCCGCATCATGGCGAGCATCAGACGCTTGCCCCTGCCCTGAGCGCGATACTCCGGCATGATGGCGACGTTGGTCACGTGCGCCTCCTCAAACAAGAGCCACATGCCGCCATATCCGCAGATCACGCCGTCCGCCTCCATCACGAGATAGTGCGCAACCTCGTTTCGCAGTTCGCCCGCAAGCGCAAGCTTTGACCACGGCGAGCGAAAGCACGTGCATTCGATCTCGTGAACGCGGTTGACGTCCTTTCGCTCCATCGGGCGAATGATCTCTTCTGCCATCGTCATGCCCCCTTGACGGATTGTTGTTTCGTTCGCTCCGCCTGTGACGGGCGAAGGTAGATTGGGTCTGCTTCTTGTACCGCGCGGCTGAGGTGCTGTTGCGCCGCAAACGCAACAAATCCCGCGCGCGGAAACTTTTTTTCTTTTGTCTTTACGTCTCCAACGAATAACACGTCCTGTGGAAGCTTCGCCGCGAACTCCATAATCTCGGTTGCGCAAGGCTCGATGAGAGCCTCTCCCGCCTGATACAGCGCGGCATATGCGTTGCCGTTTCGCGCGTCGATCATCGCGGCGACGGGACGGCTTGTTTCGCCGGCCGAAAGCGCCAGCGTTTCGAGCGAGTCAACCGGGATGACCTGCTTGCCCGCGGCAAAGGCGAGCGCGTTGACGAGGCTCACGCCGATGCGAACGCCGGTAAACGATCCCGGCCCAACATCGACCGCAAACACATCGATCTGCGCAATCGTAAACCCGTTTTCTTCCAATAAAGCATCGATCAACGGCAGCAGCGTTTCCGCATGCTTTTTACCCGCGTCCGCTTCCCGTTCCGCGAGCAGAACGCCATCCTGCAGCAGCGCCGCACTTGCAATCGCCGCAGTGGCCTCGACCGCTAACATCATCATAGCGCATTCACCACGCTTTCGTAGCGAGCGCCGTATGGAATAAATTCCAGCTCGCGCGGTTCTTCCCCGCTGCCGCTCAGGTGAATTTCCAAACGCTCATTCGGCAGCGCTTCCGGTACGCGCTCCGCCCATTCCAGCACGACAACAGCGTCCTGCGCAAGCTACTCCTCAAACCC
>CAYVAO010000256.1:1089-2031 GCA_964448895.1 uncultured Christensenella sp. | reverse complement strand
TGCCGCGCACAAGCGCGGTCTTGCCCGCGCCGAGGTCACCGTAGAGCGCAACAAACGACGGCACCGGCAGCGCGCGCATCAGCCGCCTGCCGAGGTCTTCCGTCTGTTGTTCGGTTTTGCAGACGATGGTTTTCAACCCTCTAAGCCTCGTGATCGTTATTGATCTTATTCTATCACAATCAAATGTAAATCAGTCGTAGATGCCCTACTCCAGCAGTTCACGCGCAAAGTCGCCAAATCGGTCTTCCTGTATCGCGCGGCGAACGTCCTCCATCAACCGCAGAGAGAAGCGTAGATTATGCATGGTCAGAAGCTGCGCACCGAGAATCTCCTTCTCTTTCACGAGATGGCGAACATAAGCCCGCGTGAAGTTTTGGCAGCAATAGCAGTCGCAGCCCTCTTCCAACGGCGTATGATCGTGTTCATACTTCGCGTTCTTCATCGTCATGCGTCCGTGTCGCGTCAGCGCCATGCCGTTTCTGCCCGCGCGGGTTGGCAGCACGCAGTCGAACATATCGATTCCGCGTAGCACACCTTCCAGCAAACAATCCGGACTGCCGACGCCCATGAGATAACGCGGCTTGTGCTCCGGCATGTAGGGCATCATGGTTTCCAGCATTTCGTACATCATGGCTTTCGGTTCGCCGACACTGCGGCCGCCGATGCCGAAACCGGGGAAATCCATGCGGGTGATCGTCTTCGCACTATGCATTCGAAGGTCGCCAAACATGCCACCCTGCACAATGCCAAACAGCGCCTGATCTTCCCGTGTATGCGCATTTTTGCAGCGCTCTGCCCAGCGGTGCGTGCGCTCCATCGCGTCGATGGTGTATTTCCGGTCGGATGGGTACGGCGCGCACTCGTCAAAGCACATCGCGATATCTGCACCCAGCGATTGCTCAATCTCCATAACCGATTCCGGCGTAAAGAAGTGTTTGCTTG
>CAYVAO010000256.1:0-1035 GCA_964448895.1 uncultured Christensenella sp. | reverse complement strand
TCCGTCGATATGGGAGCGGAACATGACGCCGTCTTCTTGAATATCGTTGATCTTAGCGAGCGAAAAAACCTGAAATACGCCGCTATCTGTCAAAATTGGGCGATCCCAGTGCATGAATTTATGCAAGCCGCCCGCTTCCTCCACGAGCTTGTGTCCGGGCCGAAGATAAAGGTGATACGTATTGCCGAGTATGATGTTTGCTTTTACGTCCAGCAAATCGCGCGGGGTCATCGCCTTGACGGTCGCCTGCGTGCCGACAGGCATGAAGATCGGCGTTTCGATGTCGCCGTGCGGCGTATGCAGCACGCCATATCGCGCGCCGCTCTGCTTGCAAACGTGTTTTAGGTCAAATGTAAACGGGTATGCCATGCGGCGCTTCCCTCTGTTCTTTCTGTCAAATTCGGTTTATCTTCTATCATATTGTTTAAAATGATAAAAGTGATATTATAAAATTAACATAGCATCTCCCAAGCTGAAGAAGCGATAGCGCTCTTTGATCGCGTGTTCATAGCAGCGGAGCGCTTCTTCCCGACCCATCAGCGCGGAAACAAGCATCAACAGCGTTGACTCCGGGAGGTGAAAGTTTGTAATCAACGCGTCCACCGCGCGAAAGCGATAACCGGGCGTAATGTAGATGCCCGTCCAGTCCTTGCCGGACTGCACGACGCCGTTTTGCGTCGTCACGCTCTCCAGCGTGCGGCAGCTCGTGGTGCCAACGGCGACGATACGCCCGCCGTTTTGCCGCGCGAGATTGATCCGTTCCGCCGCTTCCGGCGAAACCTCGTAATACTCCTTGTGCATCACGTGGTCTTCAATATTCGCTTCCGCAACGGGCCGAAACGTGCCCAATCCTACATGCAGCAGGACGGCGACAATATCCGTTCCTTGGTCCTTGATTTTTGCGAGCAGTTCGTTTGTAAAATGCAAGCCGGCCGTCGGTGCCGCGGCGGAGCCGTTGGTCAGCGCGTACACCGTTTGATAGCGGTTCTTGTCATTCAAACGCTCCGTGATGTAAGGCGGCAGCGGCATCTGTCC
>CAYVAO010000255.1:1946-4013 GCA_964448895.1 uncultured Christensenella sp. | reverse complement strand
ATCTGGCGAGCCGACACTCTCGCCGGAGGACGAAAACGCGCAAACTACGCCGGAACCAACCGCGGAACCCACGCCTACTCCAACGCCGGAGCCTACACCGGAACCCACGGCGGAGCCCACAACCGAGCAGGAAAGCGACACACAGGACGAAAGCACGCCCGATCCGGCCTCCACGCCGGAGGAGACAAACGGTGATTCCGCTTCGCAGATTACGCCCACGCCCGCGCCCAGCAGTGATGGAACGCAGGACGGCAGCGCGACACAGGACGGCGAAGACGCAAGCGAAGACGGCGGCGGCAACGGCGCGCGTCCGCCGCTCTGGCCGGTCTTTGCGTTGCTTGCCATCGTTGGCATTCCGTTTGGCGCGTTTGGGTTCAGAAAATATCAGCACGAGCGGCTGATGCGCACCTTCCTGCAAAAGGACAGTAACGCCGCCGTTCTCGCCGCCGCGCGCTATGCGCTCAAGATGCTTCGCTTTGCGGGCGCGCCCGCGATGCAGCCGCTGGAGTCGCCGGAGCTCTATGCCTACAACATTGCGCGGCAAAATCCGGCGGTCGACCGAACGCGGTTGGAAAGCATGCTGCTCATTGCACAGAGGGCGACCTTCTCCGGACGCACTTGTTCCAAGAAGGAGCGCGACGAGGTGATCGCCTATGCTCATTCGCTCACTTCCGCTTTGCCCGCGCGAATGAAGAAGCTCAAACGTCTCTTGTTCCTCTGGCGTTTTCCGGCGAACTAAAGGGGCATGAGCTGTAAATTCGAAACGTGCGTGTCTCGCTGTTTTCCCTATCGCATGGCACTTTTCGGTTAATATGCCGACAACGGTTGCGCATCACCAAACGATAATTGCGCAATGTCGAATTATTCGAGAACCGCTACCAATTTGCCGCAATCTGCGCTATGATAGGCGAACGCGGCGCAAACCCAAAGCGATAGCATTATTTCCTCCTACGAAACATAGCGTATCATCGGGTCAAACGCGCGATAGGGCAGCGCGCGCCGTATCAAAAAACTCCTGAGCTTTCGAAAGTTCAGGAGCTTTTTGCATTTTATCATACTATTTTTATTTGATTTTGCTTCAAATCAAACGCACCAACCCGCTCACCCGTGCCAGCCCAACTCGGTCGAGATCGCTTCCGCGGTGTTTTTCAGCGCCTCTAGCGTCTCTTGGGAGACGGCGTTGCTCCGGTCGCCGGAATGCAGGAAACAAACGATCCCGACGGCGGAAACGCAAGCACCCTCATAGTCAAAAATCGGAGCGGCAAACGAGCACATGCCGTTGTGATATTCCTCATATTCCGAAGCGAAGCCGTCCTTTCGCACCTGCTTGAGCTGCTCCAAATACGCCTCCGCGCTCTTAATCGTGTCCACGGTGTAGCTCTTCATGCCCGCGCGCTTGAGAATGCGCCGCACGCTCGCCGCGTCTTGATGCGCGAGGATTGCTTTTCCCTGCGAGGTGCAGTGCACCGGCAAGCGGTTGCCGACGGTGGACGCCACGCGAAAGACGTTGTTCGGCTCCGCGCTGTCTACGATGAGCAGCGTATCCGCGTTGAGTTGCGCAAGGTAGGCGGACTCGCCCGTTTTCGCAACCAGCGCGTTGAGGTGCGGCCGCGCGAGCTTGACCACATTCCAGTGCTCCGAAATCACGCAGCCGTACTCAAACAAGTGCAACCCCAGGCGATATTTCCCGTCCGCCGGGCTTTGCTCCACAATCGCGGAATCCATCATGGAGGAGAGCAGGTTATGTACCGTGCTCTTCGGCCAGCCGGTCGTGCGGCTCAGTTCGGTCAACGTCATCGGCCGCTTTTCGCGCCAGAAGCAGTCTAATAGGGCGATTGCTTTTTCCACCGCGTGTACTTTATGGTTACTTTCGGGCATATTGGTCTCCTCCTGGATTGTTGTAATTGATTATGATCGAATTCGGTTCGTGTCCGCTTGCTTGATTCTAGGATCGTTGTTGCGCGATGCTGATCGGGTGTTTGTTTTTTTCATTGTATCATATTATAATAGATTCATCAGCCTGCAAGACGATCTTTTCGTTGCGCATCGCCAAACAGGGGTTCACCC
>CAYVAO010000255.1:0-1936 GCA_964448895.1 uncultured Christensenella sp. | reverse complement strand
CCGGGTTCTTTCCAGAAAATACACCATTTATGTTCCTGATATGCCCGGTTTTGGATTGAGCCAGTCAATGAACGGAAAATATTCCATGCCGGAAATGGTTGACTTCGTAGACTGCTTTGCAGAGTCAATCGGCCTGAAGAGCTTCTTTCTCATGGGGCATTCCGTGGGAGGCGGCATTGCACTGCAATACACTCTGAAACACCCTTCTAAAATTCGAAAATTGAGGGGTTTTTCCTTCTCGCGTTTCGGCGTATACTCTTACGAAACGCAACGAAACTGTTTCGTTCCTATTATTCCGCAAACCCGACCGAAAGGAACCGCAATGGCCTATTATTTTGATGAACCCTCGCATACGTTTTCCGAATATCTGCTTGTGCCGAGCTATTCTTCCGCCGCGTGCACGCCGCAAAACGTGTCCTTAAAGACGCCGATTTGCAAGCACCGCGTCGGCGAGCCGAGCCCGCTCAACATGAGCATTCCGCTCGTTTCGGCGGTCATGCAGTCCGTCTCCGGCGAAAAACTCGCCGCGGCGCTCGCGCGAGAGGGCGGTATCTCCTTTCTATTTGTCTCCCAGCCCATCGACGCGCAGGCAAACATGGTGCGTGCGGTTAAAAAATCCAAGTCGGGCTTCGTAAAAAGCGACAGCAACGTGACCCCGCTAAACACCATGGCGGACATCATGGCGCTCAAAGCAAGCACGGGACACTCCACCGTCGCGGTCACCGAAGACGGCTCGCCCTATGGCAAGCTCCTCGGCATCGTGACCAGCCGGGACTATCGTCCGAGCCGGATGGAGCCCAATACCCCCGTGAAAGACTTTATGACGCCAATCGACCGTCTGGTCTACGGCAAAGAAGGCATCTCGCTGACCGAAGCGAACGACATCATCTGGGAGCACAAACTCAACGCGTTGCCAATCGTTTCTCGCGACGGCAGCATGCTCTGCTTCGTCTTCCGCAAGGACTATGATTCCCATAAAGAAAACCCCGGCGAACTGCTGGACAGTCAAAAACGCTATATCGTCGGTGCGGGCATCAACACCAAGGATTATGAGGAACGCGTTCCCGCGCTGGTCGAGGCGGGCGCGGATATTCTCTGCATCGACTCTTCCGAAGGATTCACCGAGTGGCAGGCGCGCACGATCTCGTTCATCCGCTCCCGTTATGGCGATTCGGTCAAGGTCGGCGCGGGTAACGTCGTCGACGCGGACGGATTTCGTTATCTTGCGGACGCGGGTGCGGACTTTGTCAAGGTCGGCATCGGCGGCGGCAGCATCTGCATCACACGCGAAGCAAAGGGAATCGGCAGAGGGCAGGCGACCGCCGTACAGGACGTAGCCGCCGCGCGCGATCAATACGCCAAAGAGACGGGTGTCTACGTTCCCGTCTGTTCGGATGGCGGCATCGTACTGGATTATCACATCACGCTATCGCTCGCCATGGGCGCGGACTTCTGCATGCTGGGCCGCTACTTCGCCCGCTGCGACGAGAGCCCGACGAGCAAGGTCTTTATCAACGGCAGCTATATGAAGGAATACTGGGGCGAGGGCAGCGCCCGCGCGCGCAACTGGCAGCGCTATGACAGCGGCGGCGAGGCGAAGCTCACGTTTGAAGAAGGTGTGGACAGCTATGTTCCCTATGCGGGCTCGCTGCACCACAACGTGGAGCAAACGCTGAGCAAGGTGCGCTCGACCATGGCCAACTGCGGCGCGCTGAGCATTCCCGAGCTGCGCGAAAAAGCGCGACTCACGCTCGTTTCCCCGTCCACGCTGGCGGAGGGCGGCGCGCACGACGTGATGCTCAAGGACAGAACCTATTTCCGCTCGTTTGAATAACAAGTGCATCATAAAAAACGCCGTCGAATATCCATTCGCGGCGTTTTTTGTTGCGCTGTTGTTCCGATTATCAATGTCCTTTTTCCGGAATAATCTCGATCC
>CAYVAO010000254.1:0-4037 GCA_964448895.1 uncultured Christensenella sp. | reverse complement strand
TGCCGACGCGCTGAAGTTTATGATGGTGCAACGGGAAAGATATGACACCGAGCACGAGAGCGACGATTGAGCGAATCAAAAATGAGAGGGTTTTCACCCTCTCGTTTTTTGATGCGTATTGGATTACGGAGATGTCGTCGGAACTTCCGTTGGAATCGGCTCCGGCGTAACTTCGATAGCGGAAGGTGTTGGCGTTTCTTCACCAGGGCAAATCCAGATTTCACCCTGGAACGCTTTATAGGTGGAGACCGCGAGCTTTTCTTTCTTTACAAGCGTACCTGCGAGATAGTAGTTCTTGTAACTCTGATACACATACCCGTTTCGCGGCGTAACCGCAACATAAGTTTCACCGGCGACCATGAGCGAACCATCCGCTTTTTCGGTGCCGACTGGAACTTCCATCTCAACCGGTTCGCCCGCGGGCTCTGTGGTGGAAACGCGCGCGCTCGTGAGCTTGATTTCGTCATACTCCGTTGTGGCAAAAGGAATCCCCCAGATTTCAAACGTGAGCTTGTTGCCTTCCGTATAGCCGATAACGATGACATCCGAAGTCGTGTTGTTTTTAAACTGAAAGTCGATGATGTTGCCGACGGAGTTAATCGTCGCATCCAGTCCCTCTTTGATGTAGTGAACGGGCATCGAATGGTTCCGGCGGTAAACTACTTCCAGATCGGCTTTCACAATCGCGTTATACAGCGTGGTGGAGAGCTGGCAAACGCCGCCGCCCGCCTGCGGAACGACAGCGCCGCTTTCGTATGCGTTCGCCATCTTCCAGCCGTTTCCGGTTGTGCGGGTACCAAGCGTATCGTTCGTGGAAAAGACTTCACCGGGAGCCACCACGGTGCCGTTGATTAACCCAGCGCCTTTTCTGACGTTGTATTTTCGCGCGCTGGTGCTGGAGGAAAAGTCCGTCGTCGCGCTTGCGCGAAGGACGAAAGAGCCTTGCAGCGTGGCTGCGGTGATGGTCGGCTGCGTTTCGATGATCGGTATATTGACCGGCGTGTTGGAGCCTTTCATGAGAGACTCCGTAATCGCGGTGATCAGCGCGTTTTGGTCTACAACATAGCCCACAACTTCATTTTGAATTGCGAGCACATGCGTGGTCTCGTCGATTCCGGTCACCTTCGCGTCCTGTGCAGGGATATCAATCTGCGCGGCGATTGCTGCAACCTTTGTGTTGAGCGTTGTGAGATCGTAACTAACGGTCAGTGTAAACGCGCGACCGTTCGTCTTAATATCTTCCACTTCCGCTTTCATCGCGGCGAGGTCGCCTGTCTTTCCGAGCGGATAGGCTTCGTTGAGCACGGCGTCGATGTTAAGCGTAATCGGCATATCGGAAATATCGAGCGGATAGAGCTTGTTGTCGTAAACAAGCTGAATCTCTTTTAGCGCGGTGATGTTCGCCTCCGCGGCGGAGAGCGCCGCTCTGGCTTCGTCCATAGTCATGCCGCCGATAGAGATTCCGTTGACTGTGATTCCTTCCAGAAAAGTCGTGGCGTTGGCGAGCGCTTCAAACTCCTGCCGCTCTTTTTCCGCTTGCGCGCGGGCTGCTTCCTCCGCGGCGATCTGCGCCGCAGCTTCTGCGGCAGCCTGCCGTTGATTGCTGATGAATAGATAGACAAAGGTAGAAAGCACAAGCGCAATCACCACGCCAAGAACAATGATCATGCGCTGCTGCTGTTTCTTCTTTTTGCGTTTGCGGGCAAGAGCGCTGCCGTTCTTGCGCTTTTTCGGTAGACCGATATCTTGAATCGGTTCCAAAATCACTTCTGAAAATTCCGACTCATTCTGAGGTTGGATCGGCTCACGCCGGTTGTCCTCCATTCAAGCATCCTCCTGGAACAATTGTAATTAAGCGCGTGGCGCGCAAAATCGTCTTTTCCTATTGTAACGGATTGAGCGGCTTTTTGCACCGCCGGAATATCGCGCCAATGGATTTGTTACAGAATGTTCATGAGAAAGTTGCATGTTTTCTCCTTTATTCGCCGGAATTCTCGCTTTTTTCTCCGCTGTCCGGGAAAGAAGAATTATGATAGAATATCCGCATGAGAAAAAGCATGTCAAAACCCAAAAAAGTAAGCGATACCGGTAGAACGCCAATGGACGCGGCGCTTCGCTTTCTTGCGCGCGCGCGCACCATTCGCGAGGTGGAACGGCATCTGGACGCCTGCGAGTATGGTGAAGTAGAAGTCTATGATACCGTCGAGCGGCTCAAAGATTTGGGACTGCTCAACGATACCGCTTATGCAGAAGATTTTGTGCGAACGCGACTCGCGACAAAGCCGGTCAGCCGCGCGCACCTGCGCGAGCAACTACTCTCGCATGAAACGGATCTGGACGCTATCGAGCAGGCGCTTCTTGCCGTAGACGACGAGACTCAGCAAAAGAGCGCGGTGTCCATCGCGGAGAAGTATGCGCGTCAGTATAGCAATCTGGCGGAAGATGAGCGAAACGAGATGGTGATTCGCAGATTGCTTGCGCGCGGATATTCCTATGACGACGCGCGCGCTGCGCTCGCGGAAGCGACGGGGGAGCGGGACGAATGAAACGCGTAGTTGGCGCGGACGAAATGCGCCGCTTTGAGCAGGAGCGCTTTGCGGACGGCAGGGCAGAGAGCCTCGAGTGGATGGAGCGCGCGGCGGAGGGGGTAGACGCTCTGCTTGCGGCGCGGTATCCCGAAAAAAGCGTGCTTGTTTTCTGCGGTGGCGGAAACAACGGCGGGGATGGATTCGCGCTGTTGCGCCTGTTAAAACGGCGAAACGTTTCTTGCGCGGGCGTGTTGCTTGCAAAGGCGGAACAGGTTACGGGCGATGCAAAGACGAATTATCTGCGCGCGCTGGATTGCGGTATTACGCTCTTGACCATTCCGACGCAAGACTAGTTTATAGAATACGACGTTTTAGTCGACGCGATGTTTGGAACGGGACTGTCCCGACCGGTTTCCGGCGTTTATGCGGACGTAATTTCGCAGATGAACGCAAGCGGCAAACCGATCGTCGCGGTCGATCTCCCTTCCGGCGTGGACGCTACCACGGGCGCAATTCTGGGCGTGTCTGTGCGCGCGAGCCAGACGGTTACGTTCCAGTTTTACAAACGCGGACAACTGCTTTTTCCCGGTAGGAGCTTTTGCGGCGAGGTGATCGTGCATTTGTTGACTGATGAAGCGGGCGAAGCCGGAAACGTGAACCTCTTTTTACGGGAAGACGCCGCGCAGTTCTTGCCTACAAGGTCAACAGATTCGCACAAGGGCAAAAACGGGCGCGCGCTTCTCTGCGTTGGTTCGCTACATCTCACGGGTGCCGCTCTACTCAGCACCGCCGCTTGTCTTCGCGCGGGAGCAGGATTGACGACCGCCGCCGTTCCGGGCGGAATAAAGCCTGCGTTTTCCGTTTTGCCGGAGGCGATGGCGATTCCGGTCAACGACGGGGAAGACTGGGATGAACCCGGCTGCGCAGATGCGGCAAAACTTCTTTCGCAAAAGAACGCGGTCTGCGTTGGCTGCGGTGTGGGCGAGGGAAACATTCTGCCGCTGCTCGATGCGGTATTGGAGTCAAATATACCCGCCGTATTGGATGCGGACGCGCTCAATCAGCTGGCAAAAGCGCCGGAAATACTGGAAAAGCTGCATAAAAACGTGATATTAACGCCGCATCCCGCTGAGATGGCGCGGCTTTGCGGCGAGACGATTTCGCAGATTTTAGCCGATCCAATCGGGACAGCGCAAACATATGCGAGCAAATGGAACTGCGTGGTGCTGCTCAAGGGTGCGACCACGTGCATCTCCGATGGAGACACAGTTCGACTCAACATCAGCGGTAACGCGGGCCTTGCCAAGGGCGGCAGCGGGGATGTGCTCGCGGGATTGATCACGGGCCTGCTCGCGCAGGGGCTTGTGCCCTATGATGCGGCTTCCTGCGGGGCGTATTTACTAGGCGCTTCCGCCGATACTGCACTCGATCTAATGAAAGAGCGTATGCTTCTCGCGCGGGACGTCATCGACGCGGTAGAGCAGACGATTCAGAATTGGTAAAGAGCGC
>CAYVAO010000253.1:0-4047 GCA_964448895.1 uncultured Christensenella sp. | reverse complement strand
GGCTCTTCAAACAGACAAAATAGCGGATATGAACGGCAGTCCGGCGCAACAAACAGACCGACTTCGAGCAGCAGAAATGCTTCCGGCAGCGGGGAATATGGCTATTCGCGGTCTTCTTCGTCGTCCGGCTCCGGCGGCAGCAGGGGATACGGCTCTTCCGGCGGTTCGTCCGGTGGTTCATATGGCGGGCCGCGCAAGAAGAAAATAATGAAGAAGCGTATTCGCATTCAACCGAGAGCGTTTTTCATTCTTTCGATTGCAGTTGTTGTTATCGCGATGATCATCGTTGGCGTGAAGGCGCTGAACTATTCGAAAAATCCGCAGGAAGCACAGGCGAGCAAGAATCCCGGCCTGTTTGCAGAGCTGTTCAAAACGCCGACACCTTCGCCGACACCAACACCTTCGCCAACGCCGACGCCTACGCCGACGCCGCCATATGACATTCCGCACGCGGTAGACAGCACGCAGCCGAGCGTTTACGGCCTTACAACAGCGGTCGAAGTAAACGGCACCAGAGTCGACTCTTATGAGCGCCTGGAAAAGATTGAATTCTTGCCGGATGTGCCGTACAGCGACGCAACGGGCGTCGTTACATTCCGCGGTAATAATTACCGCGACAGCGCGGTCTATGGCACGGCGGACGTTACGGCAAAGAAGCTCTCGAAGGTTTGGAGCATTGACTCGGGAGAACTGCCACGCAGTGATATCGGCGGGGAGACGGAGCAGACCTGGACCGGCAGCGGCTGGGTTGGGCAACCGCTGATCGTAAAATGGCCGGACAACATCAAACAGCTGATGAACATGTATGACTCGGCAAAACAAAAAGAAGGCCTTGTGGAAGTGATCCTCGCGACCATGGATGGCAATGTCTATTTCCTCGATTTGGAAACGGGCGAACAAACGCGAGACAAGCTTTATATCGGTATGCCGTTTAAAGGGGCAGGTTCGCTTGATCCGCGCGGGTATCCGATTCTATATCTCGGATCGGGAGATATGTATACCTCGGATAACATGAAGTCCCGCGCGATGGCGTATTCGCTGATCGACTTTACGCGTCTCTACGAGTTTGGGAAGCAAAATGACGAATTCGCGCTGCGTGACTGGCATGCCTACGACAGCGCGCCGCTGGTAGACGCGGAGACCGACACGCTGATTTACCCCGGTGAAAACGGAATCCTCTATACGATCAAGCTCAACACTACGTTTGACGAAACGACCGGGCAATTGACGATGAACCCCAGCGACGTGGTTAAGATGCGTTACGTTGGCACCAGATCCACCTATCCCGACAGCACCAATACGGCAAACAACAAGTATTGGCTGGGATACGAGACCAGCATCGCAACACTTGGCGAGTTTGGCTATTTGGGCACGAATGACGGATTCCTCCAGTGCATCAACCTCAACACGATGTCTCTCGTTTGGGCGCAGGATACACAGGACGACACAAACGGTTCCCCTGTGCTGGAAACGGACTTCGCCAACCGTGCGGCGTACATCTACATAGGCTCTTCGCTTCACTTTACGGCGGACTCGGATTTGAAGGGGAGCGTTTCGTTCTATAAGGTGAACGCCATTACGGGAGAAGTCGTATGGAAGCATACCGAAAACGTCAACACAATCGACCACGTTTCCGGCGGCGTGCAAGCGACAGCACTGCTCGGACAAAAGAGCATATCCGACCTCGTGATCATTCCGTTCTCCAGAACGCCGAATGAAGACGACGGTATACTGGTAGCGCTGGATAAAGCGACGGGCGCTGTGCGCTGGACATTCGTTATGAAGAAGTATACATGGAGTTCGCCGATTGCGATCTACGACGCGAACGGGAACGCCTACATCGTGGTTTGCGAAGGCAGCAACACAGGCGGAAAAGTATTCTTGCTTGACGGAAAGACTGGTACACTGCTTGATACGTTTGAAGCGGAGAAAAATATCGAAGCCAGCCCCGATGCCTATGGCAACATGATCGTGTTTGGCACACGCGGCATGAAGATTTGGGGCGTGAAGATCAGCTAAATACTCATGGATCACTCGATAAGGAGCGAAAAGCATGGCAAAGAAAAGAAGAAGAAGAATTCGAATGCAGCCGCGATTCTTTTTGATCATGCTCGCGGTGTTGGGCACGATTATCATCGTGCTGCTGCTGGTCAAGAAGGTACAAAACGATAAAAAAGAGGTGCTGGAGACAACGCCGGTGCCAACCGCGACTCTTGCTCCGACCGCAACGCCAAACCCGGCCTTGCCGGACGATGTTACCATCACGCGCGTGGACAGCGCGAATCCATCGCAGTATGGGTTTTCCTCTGCTCTGAAGGTAAACGGCAAAGATACGACGAGTTTTAACCGCTCGGATTCGCTGAGCTTTGGCAGGGATATCGAATACAGCGCGTTGCCGGGGGTTACGACCTTTGGCGGCAACAATTACCGCGACTCGTTTGCATACGGGATAGCGACGGTTTCGGATAAGCGACTGCGCGAACAATGGACGAAGACGATAGGCTCGCTTGGCAACTGGAGTGGCACCGGCTGGACAGGACAGCCGCTCATCGTCCAGTGGCCGGTTGAAACCGTAGCCGTTATGAATGTGAAGCAGAGCTTTAAAGACGCAGCAACTCCGTTAACCGAAGTGATTTACCCCACGATGGACGGAAACATCTATTTCCTCGATCTGGAGACGGGCAATCCCACGCGCGACCCGATCAATACCGGAATTATACAAAAGGGAACTTCGTGTCTCGATCCGCGCGGATATCCGCTGCTCTATGTCGGGCAGGGGATTCCTGCCGAGAACGACGAGGGAAACGCAGCCGCTTATATACGCGTCTATTCGCTGATCAGCGGCGAGCAAATCGGCCAATTTGGCGGGTTCGACTGGTTTTCCAGAAGAAAATGGCAGGCGTATGACGGTAGTCCTATGATCGCCAACGACACACTAGTCTACGGCGGCGAGAACGGCATCTTCTATACGGTCAAGCTTAACGCGCAGTTTGATGCAGCCGCGGGAACGGTCTCCATCAACCCGGACGGACTGATTAAAACCCGATACGAAGGCTCCGGCTATTCACGGAGCGATGCGGAAGGCGCGCGTTGGTTCGGAATCGAAAGCTCGGTTGCCGCGTTTCGCAATTATGCGTACTTTACCGATAATGGCGGGCGATTGCAGTGCGTTGACCTGAACACCATGGCAATTAAATACGTAGTGGACGTGACCGACGAAAGCGATTCCTCCGTCGTGATTGACGAAAGCTACAACGACAACACGATCTATCTCTACACCGGTTCGCAAACGCGCACCAAGGGCGACGATTTGCCGGATGGATTTGGTTATAGCTATCAGCGAAAGATCAACGGGCTGACCGGTGCAATCGTTTGGGAGAAACGCTGGATTTGCTCTACCGGAGACGCGAGCGCGAGCGGCGGCATCGTCGCAACACCGCATGTCGGTCGCGGACAAATCAGCAATCTCGTGATCTATTCCTTTAGCCTTGCGGCACTTTCCGGCGGCAACACGACGGCAACGACGACCGATACGCCGGATCCGGCGGCAACCGCAGCAGCAGAAAGCACACAGACCGGCGACGAAGCTTTGCCGCAAAAGAATTCCAGCGGAACTTACACGCTTGGCGGTAGAATTGTAGCGTACGATAAATCGACCGGGGCAATCAGCTGGTCGATTGAGCAGAGCAACGATTATTGGGCAAGCCCCGTCGTGGTTTACGATTCGCAAGGGAAGGCGTATCTCATCCAGTGCGACCGAGGCGGATATGTAACCATGTACGACGCATCCAACGGCAATATGCTCAACAGCGTCGACATCGGAAGCCGGATCGATTCCACACCTGCCGTGTTCAACAACCTGCTGGTCGTTGGAACGCGCGGAAAAGGCGGCAGCGGAAAAGGGCCGCAGATCGTTTGCCTTAAAATCAGCTAATATCATTGATTCATCAAAAAAACCTGTGACGATTCACAGGTTTTTTGCTTGCAAAAGATCGGTTGTTTGCGCAGTCGTATGACTAGACCAGACTTTCAGAAGCGTTGGGATTT
>CAYVAO010000252.1:0-4048 GCA_964448895.1 uncultured Christensenella sp. | reverse complement strand
GCGCTGAAAGAGATTTTTCGTCTGGACGAAATCGAAAAGCACCACCGCGGAAAATTTTCCTTTGGTGATATGTAGCGAAAAGTTCACGAAATGTTCTTTGCACAGTCCCAGTACGGGTTGTATAATAGTTGCGTTATATTGGTTGGACTATACGATTGAGAACAGTCTCGCTTCAGAACGGAGGAAGTGGATAGATGGTATGCAAAGAATGCGGTTCGTATAACGCCGAGAATCTGAGCGTTTGCAAAGAGTGCGGCGCAAAGCTTCATGACGACGATACGAGCGCCAACAGCGTGGACACTGTCGCTGCAAACGAGGACGGAAGACCCGCACGCGATTTCGTCAAGCCGCCGGCTTGGCCGAAGAGCGCTTTTAGCGGTGCGCCCGAGAAACCCGTAAGCGCGGGTTCTTCGGAAACGCCTCTGTCTTCCAGCGCATTTCGCCCCACCATTCCGCCGCGCGCCGCGGCAAGCGCTCCCGCTCCGACCTGCCCGCATTGCGGCAAGCCGGTGCTTTCGGATGCGCCGTTTTGCGCATATTGCGGCCAGCGTATTGCTGGCGAGCCGGCTCCTGCCGCAGCTCCGGTAGCCGCCGCGCGTCCCGCCGCAAAACCCGCGCCGCAGCCGACCCGCGCGAGCTATGCCGCCGATGATTTTGACGACGACGATGATTATGACGACGAGGACGACGAGGAAGATTACAAGCCTGCAAAGGCCGCAAAACGCCCCGCTAAACTCGCGCGCCGCGCAAAAGAAGACCTCGACGAATATGACGAAGAGGAAGAAGAATACGACGAAGAATACGACGATATGCCGCAAAAACGCGGCAAGGGCACGACCATCCTCTTCTGGGGACTGATCGTTCTGCTGCTCGCGCTGATCGCCGTGTTTGGTATGTATATCGCCAAGAAGAACTTCGACGGTGACGTGGGCGCGATGTTTGCCTCCATCGGTACGATCTTTGGCAAAGGAAACTCGGACGACGTCAACGCCGCCGATCCTTCCGCAACCACCGACCCTGCGAGCCAGATGTACACCGCTTCGATCAGCGAGTATACGGATCCTTCGACGAATGTCGTTTCGTATGATATCGATATCGCGGCTCCCACGGGCAGCGCAATCCGCATCATCACGGACGCAACGCTCAAGACGGATACGGCAACCGTCGCGGCAAACGATCGCATCACGCTTCGCATTCCGCGCGATGTCTTTATGCCAAATGCGCCGGTCGATACGGAAACCCTGACGCTGCAGCCGAACATTCAGGCGATTTCGCCGGATGGACAGACCATGCAGATTACGGTACCGCCGATTACGGTCACCGTACCCTCGCTTTCCATGACGATTACCGAGCCTGCGACGGACAGCGTCAACGCGACGTTTGACAATAGCCCGATCGCGATCATTGGACAGGTGAATAACTATGACGGCGAAATCGCCGTGTTCGTCAACGACCAGCAGGTCTATGTGGACAGCACGGGTATGTTCACCGCGAGCTATAAACCCACGCAGACGGCAGCCGCGCTGACACTGCCGACAGAATCTCCTGCTGCCAGTGTGGATCCTTCCGCTACACCGGATCCCTCCGCGTCTCCCGACGCGAGCACATCGCCAGACGCAAGCGTTTCTCCGGATGCAACGACAGAAGGAACAGAAGCCACGGCGACCGAGGAACCGGTTACGGACGACACAACCGTTGCAGCCGGGAGCACGGAGACCATCACCATCGAAGCGCGCAAGAACAATTGCGTGACCGCACGTAAGGTGATCACCGTTGAGCCGTATGTGGTGCAGACCATGTCGTTTACGCTGGGCAACGATATCAAGAGCCTGTCTTCCGATACGGGCAGCGTTGTGCTGACCGGAACCTGCACGCCGGGCGCAGTCGTTACCGCGACCAGCACCTCCACCGATGTGACCTTTGGTCAAGCGACTGTTTCCGAGACGGGAACCTTCACGCTGCCGGTCACCATCGCCAAGGTTGGCGCGTATGACGTTAGCATCGTCGGCAAGCTGACCGGTTATTATGACGGTACCGCAACCGCCATCGTGGAACGTCCGCCGACGGTCTCTTCCAGCGCGTTTAAGAAAGCCGCGGCCGATATATCCAAGAATATGGACAAGATCAAAGACGGCACGATCACGAGCGGTGACTTTGTCGTAACCGGTAAGGTAACGGAGATCATCTCCAGCGATCCGTATACGATCTTCCGTGTTCAGATTTCCGAGGGCGTCGAGGTGATCGTCTACAACCGCAGCGCGAAATCCACGATCAATACCGCCGACATCAAGGATAAAAAACAGGTCGCTGGCACCCTCAAGGGCCTTTACTCCGATGGCACCACTCCGGTACTCTGGGGCTGGTTCATCTGGAACAAGTAACGCCGCGTGAAGATTTGGGCAAAGGTACTGAAGCACCATAAAATCGGACAGGAGGCCGTGCGGGAGTTTCGCGCGCGGCCTTTCGATGCAGAAGGCTGGGGACAGTTGATTGCGGAGCTGGTTAAGCCGCTGGATCTGGCTTCCCCCGTTCTTTTGAATAAACACGTGCAGGAACTCTATCGATTTAACCGCACTTGGTTTACGCAGGCGGATTTTATCGAGAGCATTTCGTTTGACCGCTTTGAACTGGAGATTTTTCCGGAGAAGAAGAAGGACAGAACTGTCGAATACATGTTCGGTGAGGATGAATCAGAAGCATAGGAGGATTGACGCATGGAGGTAAAGGAATTTGCCGCATTGCTGCCGCAGGCGACGGAACAGTTGCCGCGCGGTGCGTTTTTAACCGCCGGAGGCGAAACTTGGAACCCCATGACCATTGGCTGGGCGCAGTTTGGCGTGGTTTGGGCGAGACCGGTTGTCACCGTCATGGTTCGAAAGAGCAGATATACCTATTCGCTGATGGAGCAGTCGGATGTGTTCACCGTCAGCATTCCGCACGCAAAAGAGATGAGCCGGGAACTCGCCTTCTGCGGGTCTCGCTCCGGCAGGGATATGGATAAAGAGAAGGAAGGGAAGCTTTCCCGCCTGACTCCGCGCGCGGGCGGCGCGGAAGGCGTCGCCGGTTGCGGCGTTGTATTTGAGTGTCGTATTGCGCAAAAGCAACTGCTCGATCTCGACGCGCTCGATCCGGATTTTCGCGCGAAGTATTACGGCAGCAATCAGGCACTGGCGGATGGTGACCCGCATGTGCTCTATGTGGGCGAGGTTCTCGCGGCATACGAGGCATAATCGCAAAAAGAATCACATCACATCTTAAATCACAAGAAACAAAACATCGCTCCGCTGTCAGTCGGCGAAGCGATGTTTTTTGTTGATCAGTCGATATCGGATGAACCGCCGAAATCAAGCTTGCCTGTAGATCGTCTCCGCGGTCTGATTCACAAAATCGATCTCGTCCCGAATTCCTTTATGCGCGTCGTTCCAGACGCCCTTTGTCAGCCGGATGCGGAGCAGACAGGTGTTATGATCCTCGTCGTTGTTGGCGTCGTTGTACCAGTCGGCGAAGATGGGGCGAACCTTGGCCATGATTTCCGTGTTCTTCTTGTCGCAGACCCAGCCAAGGTTTTCACCGATACCATCCGCTGTGAAGTTCTCTACGATAAAGCAGATGGCAACATGCGGGTTCTTTTCGATCTGTAGCATCTTGTTTGAGGTCGCGTAACTGACGGTATAAAACGAACCATTCTCGTAAAACGCGTCCACAAGCCGCGCTGCGGGTACGGGATTTCCATCTGTGTTGGAAAGAAGCGCTATGGTGGAGAGAGAAAGCAGCACGTCTTTGCGACCAAACTTCTCCTCCAGCAGTTGCATTGCTTTGTCGTAGTTGTTCATCATCGTCCTCCGGTTTATTCATAGAATCAGCAGGAAATATTCTAACAAAAAACAGCGTCTTGCATATGACAAAAGTCACCTCAATAGCAATAGTGCATTGTTTCAAGTCAGAGGCGCCGTTAATGTATCGAACAGGAATGCGAGATTGATATTGCCGGGGGATCAGGTTCCTGTTCTCTCGAAATCAAAACGCCGATGAAAACAAATAGAATCGG
>CAYVAO010000251.1:0-4074 GCA_964448895.1 uncultured Christensenella sp. | reverse complement strand
CTCGTCCGGACCCATATCCGCGTTCGCGGAGAGTACGATGCAAAACTCATCCCCGCCATAACGCGAAAGGAACGCATCCGTGTTTTTGCAGCCCGCTTTGAGAATCTCCGATACGCCGACAAGTACGCTGTCGCCGTAAAAGTGTCCATATGTGTCATTGATCAGCTTAAACCCGTCTACATCCATCATAACAAGCGCCAGCGTGCCATTTCTGCTTGCGTCACGATCCCCAATCTCATGCAGTAGATACTTACTCAATTCCCGCCGGTTGTTGAGCCCCGTCAGCGGGTCTGTTGAAATCTGACGGTTTTGCGAATCGAGAAAGACCAACAAGATAGCGACCGACACGAGAATCCAGGTCAAACTCACACCATAGAAAAACATCTGGACAACACCGCCCAGGAACGGAAGCACCGCATTGAAGGCCATGGAGTAATAGCGTTTGCGATCATCGGACCACACTGCATCTCTTGCCTTAATAAGCGCGCGAATGCTGCCATAGAGGAGAAAGGCGAAGCAAAATAGCGAATAGACATAAAAGCTGGACGCCCTGTGATAAACGTTTTGCGCGTCAATGGTGAAAACAAATCCATACTTCAGATTCGGTATCAAAGCGATGAGGAGGATTATCATTGGAATTGTCGCGACCGCAGTCCTGCGGCTCGCCGCATGAATATCCAAGCTCAAAGCGCCTTCCACAAACAAAGCCCAAAGATAGGGCAATACCACCAGCAGCGCATAATAGCAGGTTTCCAACACATAGTTGAACTGCCTTGCCATATGAAATTGCGTGCCGTCGATCAACCAGCAGCCTGCGTCAATCAAATGCATCAGTATCGTTGCAAAGATAAGATGGCTAAACCTTCGCTGAGAGGCGGAAGCCGATGCAGACTGCCGCTGACTCAACAATACGATGATCAGCAGCAGGATTCCGACCGCGCTGATTTCAACATAAAGCGCACTCTGCATTTGTTTCCCCCAACGAAGATCCCCGTCTTTCATCTTTTCCGAAACTGAAAAAGCGCCGTGCTGACTCAATCTGTAAAAAAATCAAGCTGATACGGCAATTCTGGATACTCTTCCATCTCTTTGATATCTCGTTAAAAATAGTATATCATACCGCGCATCCATTTTCATCCGCATCCTGATACGGATCGCGCGATCGATATTCTATTTCTGCCAAAGCCAGCCGAACAGCACATACCGCGTGATCCATTGCCCCGCGCTGAAAGAAACCTCAACCTCGCAGGAAGCGCCGACAAACCCGTCGCCGGTTTTGCAAGCGATAACCGCAGTACCCGCGCCCGTCGCCGTCACAAGCCCGTTGTCATCCACGCGGGCAACAGACTCGTTACTACTCGTCCAGATCACGGTTTGGTCCGTAGCGTTCTCCGGCAATATCGCGGCCTGCAGCTGCGCGGTCTGCCGGTAGGCGAGGCGGATGCGGCTTTCATTGAGTACGCAGGATGTCGCCGCGATCAGCCGCGGAATCGCTTCCTCCGCAAGCAGCGCGCCGCACTCCGCGCAGGTTTGCCGCCGCAAACCCTCGCTATCGTAGGTTGCGGGGGTTATGGTCTGCCATTCACCCGGCGTATGCGCGGGAGCAGTGTAATCGTCCGTATACGAATACCCAGTCTTCGGGTCTGTGTAGGTCGTGTAACCAAACGCAAGATCGCGCGGCGCGGTCACCACCGCTTGATAAACCGGATTTTCGTTTGAATCCGGCAACAGTAGTTGCGAGAAGTCCTTGCTTTCAAGGCTTTCAAAGTGCACGGTTTCGTTGCCCGCTACCAGCAGATCGGGATTCTGAATTTCGCCGACATACGCCCGGCAATACGCCCGGCGATCCTCGACGTCCTCAAAAAACGAAATCACGGCGTCCACACTGCAACCGCGCACAAAGCCCGCGTGTCGCTTGTCCTTCGGGTTTACGTCGCTGAGCCCAACGATTCCGCCGTTGTGCACGTAGCCGCGCACAGATGTATATGCCGCGAGCTTCACCCTACATTTCTCTACGTCCGCAAAGCCGTTTGCCAGCACGCCGCCTAAATATTCTTCACAATAGAGATCGGGATTAACCGTGATCATGGTTATCTCCGCGTCCACCGCGCAGTCCGTGATGCGTCCGTGCCCGAAGCCGACGATTCCCGCCGCGCCGCACTGTTTTGCGGTGGAGGTAATCTTGAGCCTGCCGGATACAGAGCAATTCTCGATCGTTCCGCCGGCGAGATAGCCCGCGATCCCCGCGAGAAAGAACGGCTGATCGGTGGTGATATCCGCCTTGATATTGAGTAAATTCAGGTTGTTCACCGTGCCGCTGACGGAGGAAAACAGCGCGGCGAAATACGTATGATAGCCGCGATGCCGCCCATCGTAGGTAATCCGCGTTTCCTCGCCCGGTTGAGAGAGCGTGAGATTATAGATCGTGTGCCCGTTTCCATCAAAATTACCGGAAAACGCAAACGGCGTCCACTCTACCCCGCGCATATCGATATCCGCGTCCAGCGCAAAGCTGCCCTCCGGCTGCTGCGCCATCGCCATCAGCCCCGCCGCGTCGCTGATCAAGACGGGCTGGGCCGCCTCCGCCCGCGCTGGCAAGGGAGAAATAAGAAATAGCAGGATGAGCAAAATAGCAAGCAGACGGTGTTTCAATATCATAGATAAGTCCTTTTGAGAAGCATTGATTTTCCATTGAATTCCAGCAACATTCTATGCCTACAACGGGGGTGCGTCAATCGAAAGAGCGCTACGGTAAGCGCTCGATCTCCGCGTATGGAATGTTCAGCGCGCCTTCAAACACGAGGACCAGAACCGCTTCGCCGACCTCCGTTTCCTGATAGAACGGTTTTGCTACTTCCAACGAATACGGCGTACCGTCGTTCGTTACAACATCCAGAACATAATGCGTTCGGGATTTTGATCCTGTGTGGATTGCCATCTTTGTCACCACCGCCTGACTTTCCTCCGGCGGGGTTTGATCCAGCAGAAAATTCACTTGCCCCAACGCACCGGCTGTATAACAAAACGACACAAATCCAATCAAGATCAACTGGCTTTTACGAATCCGCGTCTCCGGCGAAGTGAGGATTGCCTGAACAACCAGCAGCACAGCCAGCACGAGAACGATCAGATAATAGCGCCCTTCCTGCAAAAAGTTGAAATCCGCCTCGGTGCGAAAAAACGGAACCAACCCGCTTCCGAGCAGCCCCATCAGCATCATCACCCGACCGTGCGCAATCGCTTTCGATTCCGCAATCGACACCTCGTTGGGAAAAAGATAGTACATCAGTAACAATAGCGGCGTCGGCAGAAGCGCGATACACGCAAACAGACGATATGGCACGTCGAGAAACATCCAGGCGACATCCGCCAGTAACGTCACCGCACAGATACCCAGATAGACGCGCTCTAAAAAGCGCTTACGCTTTTGCTGCGGAGACGGAATGTATCTGCGCTTTTGCTTGCGTTCGTCCACCACATCCTTTGGCGCTTGTTCCCGCAGGAGTTGTTCCAGCGCCGCGCCGCCCGCGGACTCGATGGTTGATATATAGTATCGCCGCTTTTGCGCATGAATGCTGATTTCCTGATCAAAGGGATTATCATCCTGCTCCAACTCCCGAAAGCGGAGCCATGTGATTTCCCGCGCAGGAAACGAGAAGTCTCCTTTCTTCATTGGCGGCAGGTTCTCCGCGTGAAGAAGGTCTTCCTCTTTTGTCTCCTTCCAAACACTTCCTACCTTATAGAACAGAAAAACTCCGTCTTGGAAGAACACCTGATACATGTTTCCGTTTGCGGTGTGGTGCGCAAAGATTGGTTTATCCTTCGTCTCCTGCGCTCGCGTGCGTCGCTCCGCCCGCATAGGCCGAATGCCGTAGGCATTGGGAGACGGCGCAGCCGCAATGCGCTTGTCCTTTCGCTTTTTGAGGAGTTCCTTGATCTTCGGCGTCGCGAAAGCCGCGACGATACCCACCGCGAGATACACCCGTTTCCAGCCGTCCGGCAGCGCCAACAGCAGCGAAACGCCCCGCGCAATGCCATACCCGATCTGAAGCCCTTTCCGGGAAAGAAAAAGAT
>CAYVAO010000250.1:0-4087 GCA_964448895.1 uncultured Christensenella sp. | reverse complement strand
ATACACGCTGGGCAACGCACGGAGAACCTTCCGTTGAAAACGCGCATCCGCATTGCAGTGACGATCAAGCTGTTGTTTGCGCGCATAACGGAATTATCGAAAACTATCAGGAACTGCGCGAAAAGCTGATCAAGAAGGGATACTCTTTCTATTCGAAAACCGACACGGAAGTCGCGGTAAAACTGATCGACTACTATTATAAAAAAGAAGGCGGTGCTCCGGTCGCCGCGATTGCGCGCGCAATGCTCCGCATACAGGGCTCCTATGCGTTTGCGATCCTGTTTCAAGATCATCCGGGTGAAATCTACGCGGCGCGAAAAGACAGCCCGCTGATACTGGGTATCTCCGGCGAAGAGAGCTACCTTGCTTCGGATGTGCCCGCCATTTTGAAGTATACAAGGGAAGTTTATTACATCGGCAATCTGGAGATTGCTTGCCTAAAACCCGGAACGGTCTCGTTTTACAACGTCGATCAGGAGCCGGTAGAGAAGCAAGTGACGCACATCAAATGGGATGCGCAGGCGGCGGATAAGGGCGGCTATGAGCATTTCATGATGAAGGAGATTCACGAGCAGCCGAAGGCCGTGAAAGAAACTCTGAATAGCGCAATTCGAAATCACGCGATCGATTTTTCGCCGATTGGGCTTTCGGACGACACACTGAAGCAATTTACCAGTATTGACATCATTGCTTGCGGGTCGGCTTATCATGCGGGACTGGTGGCGCAATACGTTATTGAAGATATCGCGAAGATACCGGTTCGCGTGGAACTGGCGTCGGAGTTTCGCTATCGGAAGCCGATTCTGGATGATCGACACCTTGTGATCGTGATCAGCCAATCCGGTGAGACTGCGGATAGTCTGGCGGCGCTTCGAGAGGCGAAAAACCTGGGAGCAAAGACGCTTGCGATCGTCAACGTGGTCGGCTCTTCAATTGCGCGCGAAGCCGACTATGTGTTTTACACGTTCGCCGGCCCGGAAATCGCGGTTGCGACGACAAAGGCATACAGCGCGCAGCTTGCGGCGAGCTATGTGGTTGCGCTCAAACTGGCTGTGATTCACGATCAGATTTCGCAGGAAACACTTGCAGAGCTGTTGGACGAACTGTTGTCGCTGCCGGAGAAAATGGAGCGCGTACTGGGCGACAAAGAGCGAATCCAGTGGTTTGCCGCGAAGTATGCCAACGCGAAAGATATTTTCTTCATCGGCCGCGGGCTGGATTATGCGATCAGCATGGAAGGCAGCCTGAAGATGAAGGAGATCAGTTATATCCACTCCGAGGCATATGCGGCTGGGGAACTCAAGCACGGCACCATCAGCCTGATTGAGAAAGGAACTTTGGTTGTAGGCACGCTGACGCAGCAGAATTTGTATGAAAAGTCCACCAGTAACCTGATGGAGGTTAAGAGCCGCGGGGGATATTTGATGGGACTGACCAACTACGGCAACTATACACTGGAGGACACAGCGGATTTTACAACATATGTACCGCAGACCGACCGGCATTTTGCGGCCAGTCTTGCGATCATTCCGCTGCAACTGTTTGGCTACTATATGAGTGTTGCACGCGGCCTTGATGTGGATAAACCAAGAAATTTGGCAAAAAGCGTTACGGTTGAATGACATAATATAAGAAAAACGCAAACGAGTGAATTCGTTTTTAAGGAGATACAAGATAACAGAGTCATAATGAATCCATCGGAATAATGTTGAATCGATTGATTGCCGTTTGGTTGAAGGCTTTCTACCAGAGATGAGCACAAGCGGCAATGTTCTTGGGGTTGGAACGACGCAAGAGAAGAATGGGGTATGAGAGTAATGTCTGTAGAGATCGGAACACTGGAAAAAGAAACGAACTATGAGCGAGGACACCGGCACTCGATCGCTTTGGTGGCGTACGATGCGGTGCTTCTTTTTCTAACGATGTTGGCGCTATTGGTGGTCTATCCAAGCGATACGCATCGACTGTCCATGTATGGACTAACGATGCAAATCCTTCTGTGCGTATTGGCGCTATATGGAAGCAGACTTCTGTTTAGCATATATAATCACGTTTGGCGCTATGGCGGTACCACGCTCTATATTCGCCTGATCCTTGCGGACACGATCGCAGGGTTTCTCTATTACGGCCTGCAAATGCTACTGCTGACGGACAAAATCACATTTATCCGCGCGGTTGCGATCATTAGCGTAAATCTTTTGCTGACGATATCGGCACGGTTGGTTTACCAATATCTCTATGACTACAACAGCGCGAGTTCACCGATTGCGATCTTTTTACGTAAGAGCACGGCGTTCATCACGGGCTTGCGATACAGCCCGGAACAACTCAGCGATAAGATGCCTTGTAAGGCGCGAATCAATATTGCGATTGTTGGCGCAGGCCGTGTAGGAGCGATGCTTTCCGACGAGCTGAGAAACAATCCGATGGCATACTATAAGCCGGTGATGTTCATTGAGCGGGACCGTGAAAAGGTTGGTCGGTATTTCAACGATATTCGTATCTATTCGCACTCCGAGGTAACGCGGGAAATGCTGCGCTGCAATATGGTGCAGGAGATTGTTTTTGCCGTGCCGGGAATGGATCTGGAACAGAAGAAGTCGTTGTATGAGCAGTATAAGGACATGGGGTGCAGGCTGAAAACTTACGACTATCCCACAGCGGAAAACATGGAGAGCGGCAAGCGCAAAATGCGCGAGTTTGACATTCAAGAGCTACTGTTTCGTCCCCAACTCTCCTTTACCAACGATATCACAAGCAGTTTTTATCGCGATAAGACCATTTTGATCACGGGCGGTGGCGGCTCGATCGGCAGTGAACTCTGCCGTCAGGTGGCAAAGCTGAAGCCCCGTGAACTGATCATACTGGATATCTACGAAAACGGCGCGTACGATATTCAACAGGAACTCTCTATGATCTATGGGGAGAGACTGTGCCTTACGGTTGAGATTGCTTCGGTTTGCGACCGGAAATCGATCGAGAAAATTCTAGACGTGCACCGCCCTGAGGTGGTTTTGCACGCCGCCGCGCATAAACTCGTGCCGCTGATGGAGCGCAACTGTAGTGAAGCCGTCAAGAACAATGTATTTGGCACCTTGAATATGGTTGAGTGTTCGGAAGCGTACGGAGTCCAGAAGTTCATCATGATTTCTACGGACAAAGCGGTCAATCCGACCAATGTCATGGGTGCGACAAAGCGCATGTGCGAAATGATTGTTCAGAGCAGAAGCGGGGTTACCAACTTTAGCGCGGTACGCTTTGGCAACGTGTTGGGATCAAACGGATCGGTTATACCGTTGTTCAAGCGACAGATTGAAAACGGCGGGCCGGTTACGATCACCGATAAACGCATCATTCGCTATTTCATGACCATTCCCGAAGCGAGTCAACTGGTCTTGACCGCCGGTGCGATGGCGGAAAACGGCGAGATCTATGTATTGGATATGGGTTACCCCATCAAGATTCTCGATCTTGCCGAAAATATGATTCGTTTGTCCGGCTATGTGCCATATACGGATATCGAGATTATCGAAACCGGTATGCGACCGGGCGAAAAACTCTATGAAGAACTGTTGATTGATTCGGAGAACTTGGAAAAGACCGACAACGAGCTAATTTTTGTTGAGAAAGGTCAGCGCAAAAGCGAAGAGCGCATTGCGGCAAAACTCAGCGTGCTTGAGAAGTCGCTGGAATCCGATGATTCAGAGGGCGTTCGCGTCGCGTTGATGCGTGCGGTTCCTACGTTCCACCATCCGGATGACGTTAATTCCCATGAGCGCTGCGCGGCGGAGCTGAAGAAATCGCCCGCAAGAAAGTGGAGCGCTAAGAAGGGCGACTCCGGAGCGGTCAGCCAATAACAAAACGAGTTTGTCTTGTTCAGGAAGAGATTTGCTCTGTGAAGAGAACAATGAAACGTTAACGATATAACAATAGAAACACAAGCGCCGTTTCGCTGCATGCGAAACGGCGTTTTTTTATGCGACGAAGTTGTTGAAACAAAACGTATTCAACCGGAATCTCTTCTACCGATGGAGAAAGGACGTTTATTTCTTTTAATTGTGTGCTTGCGGCTATAGCAACCATATGG
>CAYVAO010000249.1:0-4141 GCA_964448895.1 uncultured Christensenella sp. | reverse complement strand
GTCGTGGTAGCGTGCGGGGGCTCACGCCGGACGGCAATTAAGCCGCGCTGGCGTATTTCATCATGGGGCGCAGCGCGGGCAGCCGCAGCCGCGCGTTTGTAAAAAACGGAGATGACATTGGCATTCACATGCTGGACGGCGGCAAGATTGCCGACACCAGCTTGATTTTATACGCACCGCTTCGCACGCTTTCCGGTGCGACGGTGGTCACCAACGGGGACCAGACGGACACCGTCTGCGCGGCGCTGGCGCGCGGCGAAACGTTTGAAGCCGCGTTGAAAACGCGCACGTTTGAGCCGGACGGGCCGCATTTTACCCCGCGCATCAGCGGCATGCTCGCGTTTGCGGATGGATTTTCCTACAAGCTTTCGATTTTGAAAGCCGGAGACGAGGCAGGAAAGACCACGCTCCGCCAGACGTTTGACTACGAGCCGCTGGCGGGCACGGGGCATTTCATCCACACGTATCAAACCGACGGCGCGGTGCTGCCGAGTTTTTTCGGCGAGCCGGTCGCGGTCGCGGTTTTGGACGATTGTTCCGCATTTGCGGATGGACTCTGGAACGCGCTGAATGAAAGCAACAAGATTTCGCTCTATGTGCGGTACACGGATCTTGCAAGCGGCAAGTACGAAGATAAAATGTATAACAAGTACGCGATAGAAGGAGAACCGGCATGAAGGAACTCATTTTAAAATACGGCTGCAACCCGCATCAAAAGCCCGCGCGCATCTACGCGCAAGCGGGGGAACTGCCCATCGAAGTGCTCAACGGTCAGCCGGGTTATATTAATTTCTTAGACGCGCTCAACGCCTGGCAGCTCGTCAAAGAACTCAAGGAGTCGCTGGGACTGCCCGCCGCAACGTCGTTTAAACACGTGAGCCCCGCGGGCGCCGCGGTGGGTCTGCCGCTGAGCGAAACCGACCTCATCGCCTGCGCGGTGGACGATCTTTCCGGCATCAACGATTCTCCCGTTGCCTGCGCTTATGCGCGCGCAAGGGGCACCGACCGCATGTCGTCGTTTGGCGACTTTATCGCGCTGAGCGATACGTGCGACGCGACGACAGCAAGCATCATCAAGCGCGAGGTGTCGGACGGGATCATCGCGCCCGGGTACACGCCGGAAGCGCTGGCAATCCTGAAGACCAAGCGAAACGGCAGCTACGCCGTCGTCAAGATCGATCCCGACTACGCGCCGGAAGGAATGGAACAAAAGCAGGTGTTCGGCGTGACCTTTGAGCAGCCGCGCAACACGGCGAAGATCGATTTTTCGCTGCTGAACAACCCTGTGACGGCGGTGAAGGCGATCGGCGCTGCCGCAAAGCGCGACCTGATTCTTTCGATCATCACGCTCAAATACACGCACTCCAACTCCGTCTGCTTCGCGGCAAACGGGCAGACCATCGGCGTTGGCGCGGGCCAGCAGAGCCGGATTCACTGCACGCGGCTCGCGGGCGAAAAGGCGGATATCTGGTGGATGCGCAGGAGCGCCGAGGTGCTCGCGCTTCCGTTTTTACCGGAGATCAAGCGCCCGAATCGCGATAATTTGATCGATCAATACATCGGTTCCCGCGGCGGCCCCGCCTGCGGTGAAGCCGGATGGGAAGCATATTTTTCTCAAAAACCGGTGCCGATGACGCAGGAACAGCGCGCGGCGCATATGGCCTCACTTACCGGCGTTTCGCTCGGCAGCGACGCGTTTTTCCCGTTTGACGACAACATCGAGCGCGCGCACCAAAGCGGCGTATGCTACGTCGCCCAGCCCGGCGGCTCTGTGCGCGACGCGGATGTGATAGCGGCTTGCGATCGCTACAACATCGCGATGTTCTTTACCGGAATGCGGCTGTTTCATCACTAAAAAACGCGCAAAAGGCGAGAGCTGTGGGTGAACATATGAAAGTTATGATCGTAGGCGGCGGCGGACGCGAACACGCCATTTTGGAGAAACTGCGCGAGAGCCCGCGCATCGAGAAAATCTACGCCCTGCCGGGCAACGGCGGTATGCAGGCGCATGCCGAGTGCGTGCCCATTCGCGCGACAGACCTCGACGGCATCGTTGAGTTCGCCATCAAAAACGAAATCGACTTTGCGGTGATCGGCCCGGACGATCCGCTGATTGCGGGCGTTTGCGACCGCCTCCGCGCGAACGGCATCCGCTGCTTCGGGCCAAGCAAGGCCGCCGCGGCGATTGAAGGCAGCAAGAGCTTTGCGAAAAATCTAATGCGAAAATACGGCATTCCGACTGCCGATTATGCGGTGTTTGACCGCGCAGGGGACGCCTACGCCTATCTCGCCAGCGCAAACTTTCCCTGCGTGATCAAGGCGGACGGGCCTGCGCTGGGCAAAGGTGTGATCATCGCGCACACGCGGGAGGAAGCGTTTCAAACGATTCGCTCCATGATGGAGGAAGGTGTTTTTGGCGCGAGCGGAAACCGCGTGGTGATCGAGGAGTTTTTAACGGGCAACGAGGTGAGCGTGCTCGCCTTTACGGACGGAAATACGCTGATCCCTATGATCTCCGCGCTGGATCACAAGCGGGCGCTGGATGGCGATCGCGGCCTGAACACCGGCGGCATGGGCGCGCTTGCGCCAAATCCGTATTATTCGGTCGAGATGGCGCGAACCTGTATGGAGCTGATCTTTTTGCCGACGATACGCGCCATGCGCGAAGAAGGGCGTGTGTTTTCCGGCTGTCTGTTCTTCGGTCTGATGCTGACGAAAAACGGGCCGAAGGTGATCGAATACAACTGCCGCTTCGGAGACCCGGAGCCGCAAGCCGTGCTGCCGCTGCTAGAAACGGATGTATTAGAGATTATGCTCGCGGTGGAAGAAGGCCGTCTTGGCGAAGTGCCCGTGCGTTTTCGCGGTGGCTCCGCCTGCTGCGTGGTGTTGGCTTCGGACGGATACCCCGGCAAGTATCAAACGGGATTTGAGATTTCGCTTGGCGACGCGGAGCGCGCGGACAACGTGTTTGTCTACCACGCGGGGACAAAGCTGGAGCAAGGTCGTCTTGTGACCTCCGGCGGGCGTGTGCTGGGCATTACCGCAATCGGCTGCAACGCAAGCTCGGCGAGGTATGCTGCGTATGCAGTGGCAGAGCGCATTCATTTTGCGCGCGCGTTTTATCGGCGGGATATCGGCGCGCGCGCCATCGCCATAGCGGAACAGGGAGAAAAAAAGATCGATGGTTGAACGAATCTATGTGGAAAAACAGTCCGCGTTTGCGCAGGAAGCGCAAGCGGCAATCGCGGATATTCGCAACGTGCTCGGCATTACGAGCGTGACAGGACTTCGAATCCTCAATCGATATGATGTAGAGGGCGTGGACTCCGTGCTGTTTTCTTCTTGCCGGTTTACCGTGTTTGCCGAGCCGCAAATCGACGCCACGTATGATGAAATACCCGCAGGAGCGGACGCGGTCTTCGCGGTGGAGTATCTGCCGGGACAGTTTGACCAGCGCGCGGAAGCCTGCGCGCAGTGCATTGCGCTGCTTTCGCAAACAAACGCGCCCGTCGTGCGAACGGCCCGCGTCTATCTGCTCAGCGGCACAATCAGCGAAAAAGAGCTTGCCGCGATCAAACAATACATCATCAACCCCGTTGAGGCGCGGGAAGCCGCGCTGACGCTGCCGGAGACGCTCACGTTGAACGCGGAAGCGCCCGCGAAAATTCCTGTATTAACTGGATTTTGCGAGATGGAAGAAGCAAAACTCTTTGGACTCATTTCGCAATACGGCCTTGCGATGGATCAGGACGACCTGCTCTGCTGCCGCGACTATTTTCGTCGGGAGCAGCGCGATCCAACGCTGCCCGAACTCAAGCTGCTTGATACCTACTGGTCGGATCACTGCCGCCATACGACGTTTTTAACGCAGCTGGACGCGGTGGAGTTTTTCGATCCGCGCGCGCAGAAAACATACGAAACATATCTTTCCCTGCGCGAAAGCCTCGGCGTTCGTAAGCCTGTGACGCTGATGGATATGGCGACCATTGCCGCCAAGTGGCTCAAGCGCGAAGGAAAGCTCAAAAATCTCGACGAATCCGACGAGATCAACGCCTGCACGGTCAAGACCACGATTCTGGTCGACGGCGAGCAGCAGGACTGGCTCGTGCTCTTTAAAAACGAAACGCATAATCACCCGACG
>CAYVAO010000248.1:0-4143 GCA_964448895.1 uncultured Christensenella sp. | reverse complement strand
ATCGCCTTGCGCAAAAACCATCATAAACGGCAATCTGTTCGAGCAATAGAGAATACCGATAATTGAGAATAAAATCGAGATCACCAGCTCTGCAATCCCCTCCGAAAGCGGAATGGCGCCCTTGGGATTCTGCACCTCGGGCAGGTCTTCCACCCGCCAGCCGTGCTCGCCAACCTTTGGTTTCTTTTCTCCGCTGTGCTCCGCAATAACGAAACCGATCGTCGTCCAGACAAACGCCTGGAACGCGGCGGAGATACCCATACTGATCCCTTTGGAAATCACTTCGCTAAATACGTAAGGAATACTGGTTGCTCCCGCTTTCGCCACATCGAAAGCCGAAACCGCAAAACCGATCAGCATCACCAGCACACCCACGAGCGGTAGAATCCACTTCAGCGCGCTGATATATTCGTCAAAATACGCGGGCGAAATCAGATAGCGCGGATGCGTACGGTATTTTTCCGCCAGCGACGCGGGCGACCCCAGCTCATAGAGCACCTTCTTGATTGCTTCTTCGTTCGCGTTCTCCGGTAGCATATCGTAAATATTGGCGCGGAGTTCCTTTTTTACGTCCTCCCGATCCTTTTCGGGCAGACGGCGGGCGACGTCGTAGACATATCGCTCGATCAAATTGTTGTTAGACCGTTCCATTTTCCTCTCCCTTTCCGCAGATGGCCTCAATGCTCCTCTGCATGTTCCCCCATTCCCGCAGTAGCTGCTCCAGCACTTCCCGGCCTCGCAGGCTGACGGTGTAATACTTTCTCGGTCTGCTCTCGCTCGTATCCCAGTCGCTGGTGAGTAGCTCCTGACTTTCGAGCCTTCGAAGCAGCGGATAAAGCGTGTTTGCCTCGATATCGATGTGCTGTTCCTGCAAGGTTTGCAGCAAGGCGTAACCGTATCTCGGCTCCCGGAGACTTCCCAGCACGGCGAGCGTCAGGCTCCCGCGGCGAAGCTCGGTTAAAAGATTTTGCATCGTGTCAACTTCCGGCATTCGTATCACCTCAAGCGCATTATACTGTTTGTCACACATCATTGTCAATATCGTTTTATTAATATTTTCGCATTAAATTTTAAAACGCATTGTTACGAAAAAAGAGGCGCGCATGCGCCTCCGCTTTGAGCTCTTCCGTTCTGTTTTTTGCGTTCTCGTTAATAATCGATTGTCCGCTTAACGCCCGCTCGCACCGCCGTCATCTGCATACAGCACTGTTCCGTCGATTGCGTTGATGGAGAGTAACACGCGTTCTCTTGTCGGGGTGCCCGTCTCGTCCGCCTGCGCGCCGTCGGTAGTGCTTGTTGTTGATGTGCTTTGAACCGTACCAATCACGCGCCAAACCGGGATTAAGTAGCGCAGGGAATCATCTGCGCTGCACGCCACAGCTGCATATCCAAGAGAGAATCCTGTGATATTCATCTCCACGTTATGATAAACAAATCCGTTTTGATCTTTGAAGTTTGATTTCCAGAGTTCGTTCTGCCTCGCCTCCTTGATGAATGCCTGATAGATTTCATCAAACGAAAGCAACGGGGCATTTTGATTGACGCAACCGATCGGTGTCTGCATATTCTGCCAACTGAAATCGAAAACACCTTGTTCATAAAACGTCATGCTGATTTGCTCAAATGCTCTCAGCTTTCCGCCAACGGCAGAAAACCCGCCGCTCAAATCAATCGCATCAGGAATGTTGTCGTATTGCCGCCCGAAGCTGAATTGCCAGCCGTCTATGCCTTCCGGCAATGTAAGCTTCGTCGCGGAAAAACGGAGCGCTGTCAATAGCTGCTCTGCCGCTTGTTCCGCTGCGCCGTTATCGAGCGGTGTTGCAGCGGGATAAACGCCAAACAACTCACCGGGGTTGACATTGAGATAATCGCTTTCGCTCGACGATTCCTGCATAAAGCAAGCGCTCAACTTCATCTTGCTGCCGTCCGGAAGAAAGAAGAGCGCATCGCTTTGCCTTGCTGTTCCATGAAGCGTATCGCGTACTACCTTCAAGTCGGCGGATTCCAGTTTATGGGTCTCCGGCGCGGTCTTGATCACGCGATCGATCTCATCGATCTGGTGTTGATACCAGGTGCTATCCCCTACGTCGATATTCGGTTGCGCCAGCTCCGCCTGATAGATCGCTTTGGCTTGCGTCAACTCCGAGACGGTGTAAGGCAGCGTCTCACCAGCAGCATTGATCTTCACCAACTCCGCTCCGCCCGTCAGCGCCAGCGCAATGCGGTCAAACTCCGCTTGCGTCAGGTGTGTGCGCTGTGTCAGATAGACAGGATATGCGTCTTGTTCCAGTCCGGTCACATCCGCGTGAATCGTGAGCCGTAAGCCTTCCGGCAATCCGGTGATCTCTTGCTCCACGTTTTGGGGAATTGCAATTGACGTTTCCGTCGAAGCGTTCCCTGCGGCGATCCGTTCAAAGCCCTCCTGCGTGCTTCGAACATGAATCCTGCCGGAATCGTCCTTCCACCAAATGCCCTGCCCCGCCTGGCACGCCGTCGTAAACGCGGCAAACCCCAGCGCGAGCACGAGCAGTGCGGAAAGCGCAAGAACACCCTTTGCACTTTTCTTGCGCGCAAACACGCCGCGCACGCGCCGCTCCATCGCTCTGCGGTCGGTGGTCAGCGCCATGCCGAGGGTAAGAAGACGGTCGGTAGAACGGTGCCTCATTGCATTCTCCTTTCTGCCATTACTGTTCGAGAGAGACTTCTCCCGTTTCAATGTTTAAGTATTGATAATTCGCGAGCCAGTTCTCGCAGTATTGCCGCTCGGCTTCTCCCGTTGGTACATAGTACGCGATAGAACTGATCGCCCTGTCGAAGAAGAACACCGAATACAGCGCTCCGGTATCGGTTGTACACTGTATCGTGCAGTTGGTGTCGTCCGAGATTGACTCGAATTCAGCGCTCACTATAGAGCCTGTACCCAACACAGACTCAAGAATTCGCTTCGTTTCGGCTTCGTATTGCGTCTCTATCGCTTCCGTAAACGCAACCGCAGGTAGATTCAGCGCCTGCCCGATTTCGTCTCGCGCGATGCAAAGAAAAATGTGTCCCGTCTTTGCAGCGATATTCATGCTGAACGAGTCCGCGCGCAGATGCCAGTAGCTCTCTCGTGCGCCGGAATAATCCTGATAAAACGCCGCAACAGGATCTGAGAACGTCTCAGCATCTCCGGTTGCATTTAAAAAAGCGGTATAGTATTCCATCGCACGTTCCAGTGTCATGTCGTCTTTATCCGGCTCGCCAACACGAAAATCGATTGGATTTTTTAGCTTGATGGTTTGTTTGCTTATGCCGCGATCTGCATACCAGTAAACACCGCCTATAAAGCAGTCTTCATCCGGATAAAGTGCAACCGCGTATGGCGTAAGGCGCTCATCGCCAAAGAGAAGCACGGAACAAAGCTTCCCGCTATCCAAATAAAACTGAACAGTTTCGGTAACATCCCAACCATACGTCCGGTTATTGGATGATTGATAGGAACTATAGTTTGTCTGATCGACTGTGACTCCGAGCGCTGCTGCAATACGCGCAACCGCCGAGCTGCTGTCTAAAAGGCTTCGCTGCGTATTCGAATCAAACGCTTTTCCCGCGGTAACAATGCTCTCATGCTGTTTTTTTCGCGGTATCGTTTTACACTGTGCGGAAATAAACTGGAGTGAACTCGCCTCCAGCGCGCCGCACAATTCGCCATCTGACGAATCGATTCTCCAAATATCGGCGCGAACCTTCGAATCGTCCCTGTAATAGGTCGCGGTCACGTCCGTCAAGCGATAATCCGCGAAAAAGATATCGTTTGCAATACTTAAAAATGCTTCCTTTGCCTTCTTCTCATCCGTCGAACCAACTTTCTTTACGATGCTCCAACTTCCCCGATCTTGTTCATCATAATCGCCGATCCTTGGCGCCGGAAATGTGCTGTTGAAGTCCAATTCCGCATCCCGCGCACGCAGCACACGCGCACGAAGGCTGTTTTCGAATTTTGTTAAGATTTCCTCTTGCAGATAAAGCGGCACTTCGGTCTCTTTCGCTTGATCTGAAGTATCACCCTGACCCGCCTGGCACGCCGTCGTAAACGCGGCAAACCCAAGCGAGAGCGCAAGCAGCGCAGAGAGCGCCAGAACGCCCTTTCCGCTTTTCTTTCGC
>CAYVAO010000247.1:0-4143 GCA_964448895.1 uncultured Christensenella sp. | reverse complement strand
CACCGGCTTCACCGTGGATGACTACAACCGCATCATGAGCGCGTTTAAAGACGGCACCCTCGCGCCCAAGACCGATAAGGACGCCGAGTCTGCTGACAAACTCGGCACCCAGATCGTCAAGGTGTTCATCATCGCATAGTTCAAAAACCTAACTTCATTAAGAAAGGAGCTCCCATTTTGCGGAGCTCCTCTCTTTACCCGCTGCCATAGCGTAACGACAACTTCCTCTTTCCGCCATTTTCCTGTTTCATTTCGGGTCCCTATTCTTTATAATAGGCATTAGTAAGGAGTTGATGGTATTTGGACTATATAATCGAAATGCTCAATATCACCAAGAAATTCCCCGGTATCATCGCTAACGACAACATCACGCTGCAGCTGAAAAGGGGTGAGATACACGCGCTTCTTGGCGAGAACGGCGCGGGCAAATCCACGCTGATGAGCGTGCTGTTTGGCCTCTATCACCCGGAGGACGGCGTTATCAAGAAAAACGGCGAGCTTGTAAGGATCAAGAATCCTAACGACGCCAACGCGCTCGGCATCGGTATGGTGCACCAGCACTTTATGCTCGTGCATAATTTTACCGTTCTCCAGAGCATCGTGCTCGGCGTGGAAACGACTAAAAGAGGTTTCCTGCGCATGGACGAAGCGCGCAAGAAGGTAATGGCGCTTTCCGAGCAATACGGGCTGGCCATTGAGCCCGACGCAATGATCGAGGACATATCCGTCGGTATGCAGCAGCGCGTTGAGATACTTAAGATGCTCTACCGCGACAACGAAATACTCATTTTTGACGAGCCGACCGCCGTATTGACGCCGCAGGAGATTGACGAGCTGATGAACATCATGCGCGGGTTGGCCAAAGAGGGCAAGTCCATCCTGTTCATTACGCACAAGCTCAACGAGATTAAGGCCGTGGCCGCCCGTTGCACCGTGCTTCGCAAGGGCATGTGCATAGGCACCATCGACGTGGATTCGACCTCCCGAGAGGAGATGATCGCCATGATGGTTGGACGCGAGGTGAATTTCTCCGTCGAAAAGGCCGACCGCGCGCCCGGCGACGTGGTGCTGTCGGTCGAACATCTGACCGTGCCGAGCAAGTTCCATAAGAACAACGCCGTCAAGGATGTCAGTTTTACCGTGCGCGCGGGTGAGATCGTGTGCCTCGCGGGCATAGAGGGAAACGGCCAGACGGAATTCGTCTATGCACTGCCCGGTCTTGAGCGTCAGAGCCGCGGCACGATACGGATTTGCGGTCACGACATAAGCACGGCTTCGATCCGTATGCGCAGTAAGCTCGGCATGAGCCACATTCCCGCGGACCGGCACCGCTTCGGCCTGGTGCTCGATTATTCGCTCGAACAGAATCTTGTATTGCAGCGCTACTGGCAGCCCGCGTTCCAAAAGAACGGCTTTATCAAGAATGACGCGGTGCGCAAGTACGCCGAGGACCTCATCCGCCAGTACGATATCCGCAGCGGCCAGGGGCCGGTTACGCTGGCGCGCTCCATGTCCGGCGGCAACCAGCAGAAGGCAATCGTCGCGCGTGAAATCGACAAGAATCCGGAGCTTCTAGTGGCCGTCCAACCCACGCGCGGTCTGGACGTCGGCGCGATCGAATACATACACAAGCAGATCGTTTCGCAGCGCGACGCCGGCAAAGCGGTATTGCTGATCTCGCTCGAACTCGACGAAGTCATGAATATGAGCGATCGTATCCTCGTGATGTACGAGGGCGAGATCGTCGGCGAGCTTGACCCCAAGGAGATCACGGTGCAAGAGTTAGGCCTTTACATGGCCGGCTCTAAAATGAGGGACGTGGTATGAAAAATTTCCTTCGTAAAAACGGCGTAATCAGCACCGCCTCTTCCCTGCTGGCCATCGTCGTCGGACTCCTGATCGGTTTTGTTATCCTGCTCATCACCAACCCCGCCCAGGCGCTTCCGGGCCTCGGGTATATTCTGCGCGGCGGCTTTTCCGGGGGCATGAAGGGCCTTGGCGAGGTGCTGTATTACGCGACGCCCATCATCATGACCGGCCTTGCCGTCGGTTTCGCGTTCAAAACAGGCCTGTTCAATATCGGCGCGACCGGCCAGTTCCTCGTCGGCGGCTTCGTGGCGATCCTGATCGGCGTTAAATTCACCTTCCTGCCCGGGGCGACGCATTGGATCGTTGCACTGATCGCCGGTGGGCTCGCGGGAGGACTGGTAGCGGTAGTCCCCGGTGGCTTCAAGGCGCTGTGCAACGTCAACGAGGTCATTTCCTCCATCATGATGAACTACATCACCATGCATAGCGTCAACTTACTCGTACGCATGAGCGTATATGACTCCGCGGTCAACAAATCCATGGACGTCGCCTTGACGGCCGAAATTCCCAAGGTCGGCCTCAACACCATATTCTCGACACAGATAGGCAATGTCAAAAGCGCCTCCGCGTTGAACGCGGGCTTCTTCATTGCCATTGCTGCCGCGATCGTGATCTATATCATACTGAACAAGACGATTTTCGGCTATGAGCTCAAGGCCTGCGGCTTCAACCGCGAGGCTTCGCGCTACGCGGGCATCAGCGCCAAGCAGAACATCATACTTTCCATGGTTATCGCCGGCATGCTCGCCGGTCTCGGCGGCGCGCTTCTGCACCTGAGCGGCCCGTACGGGCGGCACATCACCGTGCTGGACGAGTTGACCGCGGAGGGCTTTACCGGCATTGCCGTTGCGCTTCTTGGCCTGAGTCACCCCATCGGGATCATATTTGCCGGCCTGTTTATCAGCTACATACAGGTCGGCGGTAACTACATGCAGCGGCTGGACTTCGTTCCCGAAGTCATCAACATCATCGTGGCCGCCATCATCTACTGCTCGGCGTTCAGCCTCGTGTTCAAGGATGTCATCACCAAGCTTTTAACGGGAGGCAAACGCGGCGTGAAAGAGCCTGCGCCAGGTATTGTACCGGAGAAATCGCCCATAAAGGAGGACGCGACAGTATGAGAGTAATCGGCTTTTTATTGAATAAGACCCTCATATTCGCAATCCCGTTATTAGTCGTCGCCCTCGGCGGCATGTTCAGCGAGCGCAGCGGTGTGGTGAACATCGCGCTCGACGGCATGATGATCCTCGGCGCATTTACAGGCACGCTGTTTCTAAACCGCATGCAGGATACCATGAGCGGGCAGCTTCTGCTGATACTGGCGATACTGGTCGCGACGGTCTCCGGTCTGCTTTTCTCCCTGCTGCACGCATACGCCTCGATCAACATGCGCGCCGATCAGACCATCAGCGGTACCGCCTTGAACATGTTCGCCCCCGCGTTCGCCATCTTCACTGCACGTACCGTGCAGCCCAACGGCATTCAGCAGATCGCATTCACGAACACTTTCCGTATCGCCGATGTTCCCGTGCTAAGCAAGATCCCGATCCTTGGCGACATGTTGTTCAAGAATGTTTTTATCACAACCTACCTTGGCATCGCCATACTGATCGTGTCGACCATCGTACTGTATAAAACGCGCTTCGGCCTCCGGCTGCGAGCCTGCGGCGAGCATCCGCAGGCGGCGGACTCCGTTGGAATCAATGTGTACCGGATGCGCTACGCGGGCGTTATGATCTCCGGCGCGCTGGCTGGGCTCGGCGGGCTAATCTTCATCGTACCAACCGCCCCCGCGAGCAATGCCGCCGTCGCCGGCTACGGCTTCCTGGCCATCGCCGTGCGCATATTCGGCCAGTGGAAGCCTATGCGCATACTCTGGGCCTCACTGTTCTTCGGCTTTATGAAAACCATTGCCGCCGCCTATTCCGGTGTGCCGCTTCTGCTCCAGCTCGGCTTTTCGAGCGATATCTACAAGATGGTGCCGTATATCGCCACGCTGATCGTGCTCGCGTTCAGTTCGAGAAAGTCACAGGCGCCTCGCGCCTCGGGCATCCCCTACGACAAGGGACAACGCTGAACGAGGTAGAACACTGCGGGCTGTCTCGAACTGCTTTTGAGACAGCCTTTTTTAAAAGGAGAACCGCATGGCCAAACTCTATTTCCGCTATGGCGCGATGGGATCGAGCAAGACCGCCAACGCCATCATGGTCTGGTATAACTATCAGGAGCGCTGCAAGAAGGCGCTGCTCGTCAAACCCGGCGTGGACACGCGCG
>CAYVAO010000246.1:0-4159 GCA_964448895.1 uncultured Christensenella sp. | reverse complement strand
GCAATGCGCGCGCATATCCACGAGGAGATTTTGCAATTCTCGGAAGGGTACGACACGCAGGTTGGCGAACGGGGAATTATGCTCTCCGGCGGACAGAAGCAACGTGTCTCCATCGCGAGACTGTTTCTGAAAAACCCGCCCGTGCTGATATTGGACGAGGCGACCAGCGCGCTGGACACGGTGACTGAGCACGACATTCAGCATTCGTTTGAGGAGCTGTCAAAGGGCCGCACCACGCTGGTTATCGCGCACCGGCTCTCCACCGTGAAGCATGCGGACGAGATCGTGGTGCTGGACGAGCACGGCGTTCGGGAACGGGGCACGCACGAGGAATTGTTGCAGCTCAACAGCCTTTACGCGCAGCTGTATCAAGTGTCTATGATCGACTGAATCATAGTTGAAGAGCCGGAGTGTGACTGTTGACCCGGCATGCAAGAAAGGGAATTACGAGTGAACAAACGCGCTCTTACGATTTTACTGGTGATTCTCGCCGTTTTGGCGATGATATGGCTCAGTAACGCGCTCGGCCCGCAATCCACAGAAACGTTGACGCAGGCACAGGTGCCGCAGTCCGGCGGGCTCGCTTTGCTGGACGGGGACGATTCGACTGCGACCGAAAAACCGACCGCAGAGCCAGGCGATACGGCAACATCGCTGCCGGAAGCGACGCCTGTTGCAATCGATGAAGCGGGCGAATACACAAACAAGGACGACGTGAGCCTGTATCTTGATACCTACGGGCATCTGCCACAGAACTTTATCACCAAGAGCGACGCGCGCGCGCTGGGTTGGAGCGGCGGCGGACTGGACGACTATGCCTACGGCAAATGCATCGGCGGCGATCGATTTGGCAACAACGAAGGGCTTTTACCCGAGGCGAGCGGACGGCAGTATTACGAATGCGACATCGATACCCTGCACGAGGATAGCCGCGGCGCAAAGCGGATCGTGTTTTCCAGCGACGGATTGATCTACTATACGGAAGATCACTATGAATCCTTTGATCTGCTCTATGGCGAGCCGTAATGAGATGGCAGGAGAGCAAATATGAAACACGAAAGACGACTCGCGCTGAACGCACGGCGGATGACCACGCGGGAACAAGCGCACGCGCACCTGAAAGAACGCCTGCGGCTGCCCGACTGGTACGGCAATAATCTCGACGCGCTGAACGATTGCCTGGGCGAAATCGGCGAACCGACGCGGATCATTCTGCGGTTTTCGCCGGCTCTCGAACAAAACCTGGGCGAATACGGGGTGAAGCTGATCCGCGTATTGGAAAACGCTTCAACAGAAAACGAAAACATTCGCGTCGTGTTCCGCTCCGGGTTTTGATGATGTAACCCGACTAAGGACAACACAGGCGATTTCAGACGGACGATCCCGCGGTTAAGCGGAGGCGGAGGAAGGAGAGATGCACTTGAGCATGGTACTGACGCTATTAGGCGGAGTCGATATCGCGCTGGGCGCGCTGTTGCTTCTCGGCCTGATTCTGCTTGTGCTGCTGCATGTCACCCGCGCGGTCGATAACCGCCGTGTGCAAAAACTACGTGAACAACTGCTTTGCCTGATCTCCGGCGCCGCGGAAGCGAAGCGAATGAAGAATCATATCTATGAGATGGTGAACCCCGAAGGCAAGCTGGATCAGCTTAGCGATATTCGCGGGATTCGCTCCGCGCGCGGACTCATCGTGATGGCGGAGACGGCGGAGGAGCTCTCCGGTGCGTCATTTGACAAGCTACAGCAGGAAGCAGGCGGAGAGTGGTATGGCGCATATCTTCGGAAACTGCTGGACGGGGTGGACGAGGAGGCGCGGTCTCTCGTGGTCAAGCTCATTGGCGCGCTTCATCTCAAGCAGTATACGCCCGATGTGGTGACGCAGATCTATTGCTGCCGCACGACAACGCAGATGCAGCATATCGGCATGCTGACGCTTTGCATGCTCGGCTCGGAGCGGGATATCATCGCGCTCTGCCGAGACCATACGATCGCGTCGCTTCTGTCGTTTCGAACGCTGGAGGAGATCTTTTCGGTCTATACGGGCGATTTGAAGAAACTATGCAGAAAGCTGATCACCTCGGCCTCCGATCCGTATATACGGCGCACCTGCATTAAGACCATCGGCGAAAAGGGTTATGACGATTTGTGCGAGCTTGTTCTGCCGCACCTTTCGCAGGGGCATATCAATACACGTATCGATTCCGCGCGTACCCTCGGACAGATCCGCTGCGAGGCGGCCTATCCGCAGTTACTTGCGAGCGCAACCGATCCGCGCTGGGAGATGCGCGCTGTCGTTGCAACCGCGCTCGCAGCGTTTGATAAACAGGAAAACGTGGAGACGCTTATCAAGCTGTTGTGCGACCGTGAATGGTGGGTGCGTTATCGCGCGGCGGAGTCTCTGGCAAAGGCTGCCGACGTGAAGTCGATCCTGACGCTTGCAGAGAAGACGGGGGACAAATTTGCGCTCGAGATGATGCGCTTTGCGCTCGATCAAGCGGCGCTCTTGAAGGGGGAGGCGGCATAGATGCAGTTTGATTCTGTCTTGCAATCTGTTCGCGCGGCGCTGCCTTCCGTTTGTTACGGATTTCTTGCGCTCGTGTTATTGAGCGGGATCGTCCGGCTGATGCTCATCGCCCGCTCGACACTGGTACTCAAAAAGCAAGTTCGTTCCCTTCGTTCGGTGGACTACCGCAGATTTCAAGATTCCGAGCATATCATGCCGGTGTCGCTGATTCTGCCCGCAGCAAGTGAAACGAAAAGCTTGCGGGAACAGGTGGAAAACCTGCTGTCGCTGGAGTTCAAACAATACGAGCTGATCGTTGTGGCAAACAGCGCGCATGCGGAGGCTTGGTCAAGCCTAATGAACGCTTATCAGTTGCTGCCGTTTCGTCAACCGTATAAAAAGACGCTGAAGTCAATTCGCATCGAGGCGGTCTATCGCTCGGCGAAGGATGTCCGGCTTGTGGTGCTCGATAGCAGGGACGAAGGCGTGGCCGGCGCGCTCAACGCGGGAGCAAACTTTTCGTCCTATCCGATCATAGCGCCCGTGTATCCGGATTTGCGGCTCTCAAAAGACGCGTTGCTCAAAACGGTGTACGCGTTTGTAAGCGACTCCGCCTGCGTATATATCGGCTCGTTTGCCCGCGTTGGCGAGGATTTGAACAATCCAGACTCCAAGAAGAACTCGTTTTTAACGGAGCAGCAGTACTTAGAACGCCTCCGCGCGCTTTATATCAACCGCGCGGGCTACGCGGACTTGGGCGTCTATCTGCCGCTGAGCCGTACGTTTGCCGCTTTTTTGAAAAGCGCGGTTTTCGAATCCGGCGGGTTTTCGGAGGCGGCGAAGGCGGAGAGCGCGGATCTGTTGCTGCGCATTCACGCGCGCATGAGAAACGAAAAGCGCGCGTATAGCGCACGACTGCTGCCGGATGCGCTCTGCTATCAGCTGCCGCAAAAGAGCATGCGCGATGTGTTAACAGCTATCAGGCAAGGGCAGAAGGAGATGCGGGACACCATCCGGCGCAACAGAGCGGTTGCGCGCGAGGTCTCCGGCGCGGGCGAAACGAGATTTGCGGAGAAGCACTGGCCGCTTGTGGAGCTGCTTGGCGTTATCGTGGTGATTTGCGCGGGCGTACTTGGGGCGGTGCCGCCGCTGTTTACCGTGCTTTATCTGTTGCTTGGCGTGCTGCTGGGCGCGGTTCAGACGGCGTTATCCGCGCTGCTGGAGGAGTATGCGTTTCAGCGGCAAACCGATACGGGCCTGCTGTTACGGCGATATCTGCTGGCACTGGTCGATCAACTTGGGTTTCGGCTTTTTACTGCGCTGGCGAGAATATTCTCGTAAGGAGCGAAAGCGTTTCTGTTTACAAAAGCACGCCCGGTCTGTTACGATAAAGAACGACAAAGCTGTCGAATCTTCCTGTTCGGCGGCTTTTATTTTGGCTCTTTTTATATAGAGGAAAGCATTCGGTAAAGTTTTTTTGAAAAAAACTTGGAATTCCGATAAAAAAGAGTTGAAGGTTATGGAAAGTTTGGACTATACTATATTTGGTGGCATATGGCAATGTTTTATCAGTATTGATCGATCGAAAGAAGCCGAATCTTAGCGGGCGAGAACGGTTGCAGATTCAAACATATTTCGCACTCCGAACATGCGGAC
>CAYVAO010000245.1:0-4161 GCA_964448895.1 uncultured Christensenella sp. | reverse complement strand
ACCGTGAAGCGGACGAACGGACACAAAAGCCACTGCCATACAGCGGGAAGGCGTCCTAGTAGGATGATGCGAAGCCGGGAGACCTGTTTGCGCATGAAATATACTCCTGGGGTGGAGTGAAGCTATCTGCGCGCCGACAGCACGCGATTTTTTCTATTGCTCCCTCTCCTCAAAGAGCGGAGCAATTTTTATTTTGCTTCCCTCTCAGCTCTATTCATTTGACACAGATTTGAAAGGGATGAAACACAACATGAAACACAACAGACTCTTAGCCGCGCTTCTCGTGGCGCTGCTCTTGCTAGGCGCGGTTACCGCCTGCGCACCCGCCGCAACCGAACCCGCCGCGACCGCGGCACCCGTTGCCGAAGCGAGCGCGGATGCAACCGCAACTGCGATGGAGGCGCCCGCGGGCGTAACCGTTACGGACATGATGGGACGCGAAGTGACCCTCTCCGCGCCTGCGACCCGCGTGGTTGCGCTCAGTGCGGCGGATTGCGAAGTGCTCTACGCCGTCGGCGCGGGCGACCTGCTGGTGGGCAGAGGCGAATATTGCGATTATCCGGCGCAGGTGCTGGATGTACCCGCCGTGCAGTCCGGCATGGAGACCAATATCGAGCAGATCATTGCGCTTGCGCCGCAGGTGCTGCTGATGAGCGCGATGGCACAGACCGAAGACCAGGTCAACCAGCTGGAAGCCGCCGGCATCCGGTGCGTGGTGTCGGACGCGAAGGATATCGCGGGGGTTTACAGCGCGATTACGATGATCGGCGCGCTCACGGGACACGACACGGAGGCCGCCGCCGTCGTGACGAATATGCAAGGTACGCTGGATGCGCTCGCGGCCCAGGCAGGCGAGCTGGAAGGAAAGAGCGTTTACTTTGAGGTTTCCCCGCTGCAATACGGTCTCTGGACGGCGGGCAGCGGCACGTTTATGGACGAAATCGCAACCATACTGGGACTAAAGAATATCTTTGCGGACGTCAGCGGTTGGGCCGAGATCTCCGAAGAACAGGTGATCGAGGCAAATCCGGACGTGATCGTGACTATCGCGATGTACTTTGGCGAGGGACAAACGCCTGTGGAGGAGATTCTCTCCCGCGCGGGCTGGCAGGATATCACCGCCGTGAAGAACGGCGACATCCTCAACCTGCAAAACAACGAGCTTTCGCGTCCCGGCCCGCGCATTGCGGACGGAGCGCAGGCGATGTTTGACTTTGTGAAGGAGATTGTTACGAAGGAAAATGCGGCGTAACGAAGTCTTGCGCGACGAGGGCGAGCTGCCGTCCTCCGCGCGGGCAGTACAAAGCGGCAAGCGGGAGGGATTTCGCGCAGGCGAACTCCTCCTGTTTTCGCTTGTCACGCTGGCGGTGATGGCGCTCTGCGTCTGCATCGGCAGCGTGCGTCTTCCGCTCAAAGAAACAGTTTTGGTCATCTGGAACGCGATCTGGGGGCTTCCGATGCCAAGCGGCATCTCGGTGCCAATCATCCTCTCCGTGCGTTTGCCGCGCGTGCTCTGCGTGGCGCTTACGGGTGCGGCGCTCTCGATCTGCGGCGGAGCGATGCAGGGGCTACTCAAAAACCCGCTTGCCGACGGCAGCACGCTCGGCGTTGCCAGCGGCGCGTCGTTGGGCGCGGTGGTCGCGATTGCGTTTGGCATCACGATTCCCGCGATTCCATTTGCGGGCACGATGGTGCTGGCGATCGTGTTTGCGTTTCTTTCGCTGCTGATCATCCTCTCGCTTGCGTATAAAATCGATTACTCGATGAGCACCAACACGATCATCCGCATCGGCGGGAGCTATTCGAGGTTTGTTTCCAGCATTCTAGCCTTCATCATCTCGATTGCGTCCGCCCGCGTCAAGCAGATCACCTTCTGGACGATGGCGGCGCTGATGGGTCCCAGCCTTCAAAACGCGTTGGTGCTGCTCGTGGCTCTCGTCGTGTTCGGCGGCGTGATCTTGCGCTATTCACGCGAGCTCAACGCCTTTGCCGTCAGCGAGAGCAACGCGCGAAACATTGGCGTGCCCGTGCGGCGGGTGAAACTCACGCTGCTCATCGCGGTGAGCGCGCTCATCGGTGTTTGCGTTTCCATCGGCGGCACGATCGGCTTTGTCGGTCTGGTGACGCCGCATATGGTGCGCATGATCGTAGGCCCGGATCACAAGCGGCTGCTGCCCGCGTCGCTCTTTGGCGGGGCGGTGTTCTTGATGCTTGCGGATTTGGTTGCGCGCACGCTGCTGAACCCGATCGAGCTGCCGATCGGTGTGGTCACTTCGTTTATCGGCGCGTTCCTCTTTATCGTGATCTTTTATCGATCGAGGAGGGCGCGGGTATGAGTCTGCTGGATGTTTCGAATTTGACCGTGCGCTTTGGCGAGAAAACCATTGTCGACGACGTGAATTTTACGCTCTCCGAGGGAGAGTGGCTTATGATCGTCGGCCCGAACGGCGCGGGCAAGAGCACGATAGTCAACGCAATTTCTCAAGGTGCGTCGTATTCGGGCGAGGTGCGCTTGCTCGGCAAGGACGTTCGCCGGTATCGACCGCACGAGTTGGCGAAACTTGTCGGCGTGCTCGCGCAGACGCATGCGATGGGTTACGGCTTTACGGTGGGTTCGGTTGTGCGGCTCGGCAGATATGCCTATGCGCCGGGCCTATTCTCCGCGGGACAGGCGGAGGATGAGGCGGCGGTCGCCCGCGCGCTGGAGCTCACGGGGTTGACGAAGATTGTGGATCAAAATGTGCTGACACTCTCCGGCGGAGAATTGCAGCGCACGTTTTTGGCGCAGCTCTTTGCGCAAAACCCGCGGGTGCTGTTGCTGGACGAACCGACCAACCACCTCGATCTGGTCTATCAAAAGCAGGTGTTCGTGCTGATTTCCGAGTGGTTGAAAACGCCGGGCCGCGCGGTCGCTTCCGTGGTGCATGATTTAAGCCTTGCCCGCGCGTACGGCAGCCATGCGCTGCTGCTGGACGGCGGAAAGACGATTGCTTACGGAAAAATAGACGACGTGTTCTCGCCGGAACATCTCAATAGCGCGTATGATATGGACGTTTCCGCCTGGATGCGCGGACTGCTTTCGCAGTGGCAGACGGAGAAGAAAACGTAAACAAGCACAGAAAAGTCACACGGAATTGGCCTGTACGTTCTTTTGAATTCGGGTGTTGTGGTGTATAATCGGAAAAAACACCGCGCGCCCGATTTTTTGGTTGATACAATCTTGAGGGTGAGACGTTATCATCGATCAAAACCTTCGGAGGGAATCAAATGCTATCCATCGTCCTGTTACGCCACGGTAAGACGCAAGGCAACCTTGAAAACCGCTACAACGGCAGAACCGACGAGCCGCTTAGTGAAATCGGCCTTGCGGAAGCCAAAGCCGCACAGCACTACCCGGAAATCCCGCTCGTTTACGCGAGCCCGATGCAGCGGGCGCAGCAGACCGCGAAGATCTTCTTTCCAAACGCGAAGATAGAGACGGTTTATGACCTGCGCGAGATGGACTTTGGAGACTTTGAAATGCGCACCGCCGAGGAGATGGCAGACGATGAGGCTTACCGCGCCTGGGTCGCGGGCGGATGCGTCGATGTTTGCCCGAACGGAGAAGGCATTCCGGATTTTGCCAAGCGCGCCGCTGCCGCGTTTGCCGCGAGTGTTGCGGACGCGATTGCGCGCGGGGAAACGCGGATAGGAGTTGCCGCGCATGGCGGGGTCATCATGGCGATTATGACGGCGTTTTCCGGTTCCGACGCGCCATACCACACGTGGTACGTGCTAAACTGCGCAGGCTACGAGATCACGATTGACGAAGCGCGCTGGGCAGAAAAGCCGCAGTTTCTCTCGTATTCTCTCTTTGGTCAGCAAGGCGGGCACAACTATAGCCTTGGCGAAAATGTGGAGTAAATCGAGAATCATCAGCAACAAAAACAGCGGCTGGCGTTTTATGCCGGCCGCTGTTTCTATATCTGATGTTGCTCAAATGAGTATGAGAATCAATGCGATGATGAGAGGCAATAATAAACAACTCAGGCACCCGCCTCTGCCGCCGGACGGCTTTTTTCCGCCGCCGTTGTTGCGCTCAAAAGCCTGCATATAGTGCGTAAATCCCGTGATGCCTTTTCCGAAATAGCCAAAGTCATCCGGCATACCGATGCCTCCCGA
>CAYVAO010000244.1:0-4168 GCA_964448895.1 uncultured Christensenella sp. | reverse complement strand
ACAGACAGCTGTTGAATGACGGGCTGTCTGTTTTGAATAAACCCTCACGAAGTGATACAATCGCGCGATATGCATGGGGGTGGGTGCAAGCTGGGTCAAACCGGAAGATGGAATTGTTAGATGTTATGCCGGATGATCATTTTCAGAATCGGCGCACAGCTTCCGTTTGCTTCGATACAAAAACATTCAGTTCCTGTATGTAGATGTTCTTGATGCTTTTTTACCCGCTACTAGTTTGATTCTGCTATTTTGCTCTTTTGAACGGATTGCTATTTTAGGAAACAGGTCAGAACATATCGGGTTTAGTTCAAGCATGAGGTGATGCTATAATATGAATGACTGCAAAGGATATCAATGGCAGATCAGCGATATTTCGTGAAAAATACTGTTGTCCCGTGGCTTGGATGGTATGGTCTTTCGTGGCAGGCGCGTGGAGCTTTGTAATAGGAGTAATAGAAGGGTGTGGCGAAATGAGCATTCTAAATGAACGCTATAAGAAAAACCTCGGTGCGTTCACCGAGGAAGAGTTGCGACATATCTGGCAACAAGCAGTATGCATCGTTGGCTGCGGCGGACTTGGAGGGCATGTGATCATGTCTCTTGCCCGGTTTGGTGTCGGGAAGCTGACATTGGTTGATAGCGATGTATTTACAACGAGCAACCTCAACCGACAGATATTCTGCACAGAACATACCCTAATGCAACACAAGGCAACCGCCACAAAGGCCGCACTGATTGAAATTAATAGCGAGGTCACCGTGCAAGCCTGCGATGTCATGCTGACTGCCGAAAACGCTTGCGAAATACTTGCCGGGCATGATGTTGTCGTAGATTGTTTGGACAACATACCTTCACGGTTGATGTTGGAAGACGCTTGCGAAGCTATCGGCATTCCATTTGTTCACGGTGGTATAGATGGATTTTTCGGACAAATCACAAGTGTGTTTCCAGGGGATCGCACACTACACGCATTGTTTCACGACAAAAGAGAAACGTCGCCATCCAGCAGCCCAGCGTTTGCGCCGCAACTTGCAGCAGCACTGGAGGTGGTGGAGGTCATGAAGAAACTAACGGGGCGCGGCGCCTAACTGAGCCATAAGGTGCTTTTTTTCGATCTGTTGAACCATACTTACGATGTCGCTTCGCTCATGTATTCCAAGGGATAAGCGCTTTTCGAGCGTAATCGGTTGCCGCTAAAGCCCAAGAATCGTTCAACCACCACCGACCGCCGGAAAGAGAGAGAGCACATCTTCCTCATTCAACGCGGTGTCTATCGTTGCGTGGCGACCGTTGATCATGATGATAGCGACTTCGTTTTTAGGAAGCTGCAGCCGGTCAATGATATCGCCCGGCGTCAAACCGGTTTGTGACGCAATCTTTTGCTCCTTCTCGCCGTACAAGCGAAGCGTGGCAAACAGTTTCACGGTTACAGTCATATTCAACCCTCCTGTGCCGGTCTTTGCTATGGTGTTTCATCTTCGCGCTTATTCTTATTATTGAAGCTTGCTTTGTTTCCCTGGTTCTTGCCATAGAATCCGAGGGCAATGCGGTATGGGCCGGGACATCCCGGCGGAAGAAACGCAACCCTGTCTCCCGGCTGAATGACGAAGTCAAGCGCCTGTACAAATCCGTTCACGAATATTACCTCGATTTCCTGATGTGCGATCTCAAGACGCGTTGCCAAATCAAAGCCGGTAATGGGCTTATCCTGATCAATGTAGAATGGCATTGATCCGTATTTTTTACGAAGGACGGAGTTCAGCTGCATAAAGCCCCTGATTTCGAGCGATTTGTTCGCATATTCCATCATAATAAATACCACTCCATTCATAGATGCCCAGAATGTGTTTCCAAATTTGGCAAATGCAAGATCGGCAGGTTTTACCCCGATTGAAAGAAACGGAGCGTTGTTATATCAATTGGAGAACGCTCATTGCTCGCACCCCTCTGCAGGACCAGTTTACAACAAGAGAAATACAAGGACAAGAAGCCCGCAAACCGAAGCGAGCCGGATACTGCACCGGCTCGTTCCTGCTTTTAACACTCGATTGATGCACAATATACGGTCTAGAAGTTGAAGACTTCGTCTACTTCTTCAGGTGTGAAGTTCCAAACCTCGTTGTGCGGCGGGCATGGCTCATACTCCATGAACTCCGGGAGGCGGTCGTGGTGGTTGGTGAAGCCGGCACGCATATTAAAGTCGCGTTCAACTTTCAGTACATTAACGCCCAATGTGTCAACGTCCTTTGCGGTAAGCGAAATGCCGTATTGCGCATTGATCATATCGATCAGCGCTTGATAACCGGCCGGACTGTCCGCGATACCGAAATACACAAACAAGCACATGCCCGTGCTATCCACCGCCGCCGTGCCAATCTGCATAGCGCGAGAGTACTCGATCTGACCTTCTTTTTTAAGAGGATCGATGTTCGCTCCAACTTTCAAAATGTTGCCGGAGATGCAGTAACCTGCGGTGTGATCGGCCCCCATCGGAGAGGTTGCGTAAGTCAAGCCAATGCCTTTAACCGAACGCGGATCATAAGCCGGAATCGCCTGATCCTTGACAACCGGCGTTCTATAGAGGCCGCAGACTTTGCCAACAATCGCGCAGCCGCCGGCGATAAGCCTTGCAAGCGGCGTGGGTTTTGCGATATCTTTTACAATCTCCAGCACAGCCTTGCCGTCGCCCCACGGAATCAGACCGCCGTCCATAGCAGTGGCAACCGAAACGGCGGTTTCGATGCTGTCTACGCCGACATCGTCCATTGCGCGATCGATGTAAGCGATATCGTCGAGGTCTTTGATCGACGCGTCGGCACCAAGCCCCCAGATGGTTTCGTACTCGAAACCGCTGGTGATGTACTTGCCTTGCTTGTCCGTATACCACTGTGAGCAGCGTATAATACATCCGGAATGACACCCGTGCGAAACCTTGCCTTCGCCACCGCGTTCAGTGATTGTGGCGTTTACTGTTTCGCCGGAGATGATATCGTTGTGTTCAATGCGCCCTCTACGGAAGTTTTCGGCAGGCAGGCCACCCGCTTCATTGAGTATGTTGATGAGTACATCCGTGCCGTACGCAGCTAAGCCCTGACCCGAAACCGGATGATCTAAAAGCGCTTTTGCAAACACTTTTGACGCTTCTTTGAATTTCTCGGGGTCTGCAATGGGCACCTTATCCGCGCCGGTATCGTCCATGATAACTGCCTTGATCTTCTTTGAGCCAAGCACTGCGCCGAGCCCGCCACGGCCTGCGCTTCGTATATTGCCGTCAGGATCTTTAAAGGAGATATTGGCGGTAGGCAGTCGATACTCACCTGCCGGTCCAACGATTGCGATACCGACATTCGAGCCGTACTTCTCGCTTAAAAACCGGATGGCTTCATAGTTGCCGCATCCGCCAACAATCTCGGCGGGCGCTTCGTCTAGTACAGGACCGTTTTTATCGATTTTGAGGACATAGAACTTATCCCCGTCGGCAAATCCCTCGATCACCAATGCTTTGATGCCAAGGCGCGCCATCTTCTGTGAAAAAGAACCTCCTGAATTGGACTCCTTAATCGTTCCTGTCAGCGGGCTTTTTGCGCCCACAGAAATGCGGCCTGAGTTGGGGGCAGATGTGCCGCTTAAGAGTCCGGGTGCGAAGATAATCTTATTGTTCTTGCCGAGAGCATGGCAGGTAGGCTTGACTTCGTCATTGACAAAATTGGAAGTGAGTGCACGACCGCCAAGCCCTGCGTACTTTTCCGGCACAGCACCAACGTTCACTTTCAATGTCGTCATGTCTACTCGGATCATTTTACTCATAAAAATACCTCCTGTCGATTTGGATAGGTGATCAAAAGCAGGCCGCATTTTGATCTGGAAATTTGGTTCATGCGAAAAGAGAACCAAACCCTTTCCAAATAACGGGAGGCAGAACAGTTTCCCATTCAACCCATCGGGTAGTGTTCTTAGTAATAACCTTAGAAAGCACTAACTCGGATTTGTAATTTTAATATATTAGTTTTTTAACTGATTGTCAACAAAAAACAGGTTACCTGTTGATTTTCAACAATAATGAGGACATTGAGGTGTCCCCCAAAGAGTTTACTCGCGCAATGTCTCTGGTTCGAGATAGCAGGAAAGCAAAAACAAAAGGCCACCAGATGGTGACCTTTTATTTTTG
>CAYVAO010000243.1:0-4227 GCA_964448895.1 uncultured Christensenella sp. | reverse complement strand
ACTTGGCAGATACCGTCATTTCAAAGGCAACGAATACGAGGTGCTATACCTTGCTAGACATTCGGAGACGCTGGAGGAGATGGTTGTCTATCGAGCACTCTATGGCGAACACGGTGTATGGGTGCGGCCGGCGCATATGTGGAACGAAATTGTTGACCGTGATGGGAGAAAACAAAGGAGATTCACGTATATTGGAGAAGAAACACAGTAAATATATTCGTAAAACTGGTATTTTTGCATTCTCCGTCAATATTTCATTTGGTAATTCGTGCATAAAATAATATGATATCAATATCAATACGAAATTATTTTTATTTGATGCATTGTTTATTTCAAAACCCTTATAGCGAAAGTTGATAGCATAGGAACTGTTTGAAGACGGCGATGGCGATGGAGAAGAATATGAGGCAAGCCTGCGACATGCGTTCCCATGATCAGAAAAGCCCGCAGTTTAGATCATTCTTGATCACGCTAGCTTATGCCATTTTCGGCTATGCTTGGATTGTCGGTTCCGAGCTTTTTGTCGCGGGTTCGCTGCACGAGAGCTTGAGAGTTTTTAAAATTAGTATCATCAAAGGGATTGCTTTTGTAACCGCAACGGCAATCCTGATCTTTATATTGGTATATAAAAACCTACTTAAAGTACATTGTGAAAGTGCTATTCGTAAGGAAAGCGAGGATGCGCTAAAGGAAGCACAGCACCTTGCCCACGTCGGTAATTTTTCGTACAACGCAAAGACCGGCGTGTATACTTTTTCGGATGAAGCGATCAATATTCTGGATTTAAACGACAATGATAAACCAATCACATATGATCTGTTGATGCGAAAAGTACAAATAGGTGATCGCGAGCGAGTATACGCCATGACAACGGAACTTGCGTACAACGCAGGAGGCGAGCTCGCTTTCGACTGCCGCATTCTCCGCGCGCACGAATCAGAGCGAACAGTTCAAGTTCGGCTTCAAGTTTTAATTCAAGAGAGCAACAAAAAGCCGTTTATCTTTGGCACGCTTCAGGATGTGACAGAGCGCGCGCAGGCAGAGGCCGCAGCCAAAGAGAATGAAGCGATCTATAAAGCGTTGCTGAATTCCAGCTATGATTTGGTCTATCTAAAAGACAGCGCTCTTCGTTATGTTGCCGTAAACACGAACATGCAGCGATACTATGGCATTCTAGAAAAGGATTTGATCGGTAAACAACTGCATGATATCAAGCCGGGGGAAGATGCGCTCCTTTGGGAATCTCGTGATCGAAAGGTTTTACTGAGCGGAAAGCCTGTGTTTATTGAAGATTCCAATGACGGACGCTTCTTCGAGACAATTATCTTTCCAGTTGATTTTTCAAATCAGAAGCGCGGTGTTGGCGGGATCTCACGCGATATCACGCAGCGCAGACAGAATGAGCAAGTGATTGCACAGGAAAGAGACCGCGCACAAACTTATTTTGATATAGCAGCCGTCATATTTGTTGTTTTCGATAACGATGGGATCGTTACGATGATCAACCGTACCGGTTGCGATATATTAGGTCTTCCCAAAGAAGAGATTATCGGCAAGCAATGGATGGAGAGTTTCGTGCCAGAGTCGGATCGAGCCATGGTATATGACGTGATGCGCCGCATTCAGGAAGGAAATATACTCCCGACAGATAGCAATGAAAACGGAATCATCAATGCAAACAAAGAAGTTCTCCAGGTTGAATGGCGTAATGTAGCGTTACGAGATGGTAACGGTAAAATAACCGGAATCTTATCCGCCGGAATCGATGTAACCAATCTTCGAAAAACAATTGAAGCACTTTGTGAAAGCGAAAGAAGCAAGAGCGTCTTGCTCTCCAATTTGCCAGGCATGGCTTATCGTTGCTCCTATGATCGAAACTGGACGATGCATTTTGCATCTACCGGTTGCTTTGCGTTAACCGGATATTTACCGGAGGAGCTGATCGAGAATAAAGTGTTGTCTTTTAACGACATCATATGTCCGGAATATCGCGAAACAATCTGGAACGACAGTGTTGATCATTTGTCAAAAAATCGCGGAAACCGTTATGAATACGAAATTATGACTGCTTCCGGTGAGCGCAAATGGGTACTCGATAGTAATCAAGGGGTTTGTGATGAAGCCGGCAATATTGTCGCGCTGGAAGGCATTATCATCGATATCACAAACACGAAGCTGCAATTTTTACAGATACAGTATCTCAGCAACCACGATCAATTGACCGGAGTACACAACCGTCAGTATTATGACACGGCGAAGAAGCATTTCGATTCGAAAGAGTTCCTGCCGCTGTCTGTGTTTTTTGTTGATATCAACGGACTCAAACTGATCAACGACGCATTTGGTTATGATGCAGGCGATCGCATTATTCAAACGACCGCTGCTGTTCTAAAATCAAGCATGAGGGCAGACGAAGTTCTTGCAAGAGTCGGTGGTGACGAATTCGGAATACTTTTACCACACACGGATATGCGTATGTGCGAACAGCGCATGCAAGAGTTCAGGGATGCGTTTCAATCACATAATTCCAATGAAAAAGACCTGTCAAAAGTGATCAATCTTTCCATCGGGTTTTCTACGAAGTCGGATTCTTCCGTCGATTTTGCTCAGATCGAGAAAGAAGCGGAAGAGAATATGTCCCGAAGGAAGCTGTTCGATCAAAAGAGCCATCATAACGCTGTGCTTTCTTCCATCATGACAACTCTGTTTGAACGCAGCTTTGAAACAAAGGAGCACGCGGAACGAATCGGGGCGTTTTGCGCGATCATTGGCGAGCGATTGAATCTGCCGCAAGATGATATTGATCGATTGAGACTGTTTGCCATGCTCCATGACATCGGGAAGATTGCAATCAGCGATCAGATATTAAACAAACCTTCCGCCTTGGACGAAGAAGAGCTAAAAGTCATGCGCACGCATCCGGAGATTGGGTACCGAATTGCGATGTCGTCGCCGGACCTTGCCGCAATCGCCGATTTGATACTAACGCATCACGAGCGCTGGGACGGCAAAGGATATCCCAATCAGCTTGCGGGCGAGAACATTCCGCTTCTTTCGCGCATTCTTGCCGTTGCGGACGCATACGATGCAATGACGGAAGATCGCGTTTACCGAAAAGCACTACCGCGGGAAGCTGCGATATCGGAAATCAGGAAAAACGCAGGCGCGCAATTTGACCCGAACATTGCAAAAGTTTTTCTGGAAATATTGGAAGGGCAGAGAGATCTTTCCTAACTGGTTGATTTGAAAAGGACTTGTCATGGAACTGGATTATCAAAAATGTATCGCTTTTTGGGACGAAGTTTTTTCCAAGGAAGATTCTGGCGTACCAAATGCAGCAGCATCCGGCAATGACGTTCTGGACGAAGCGATTAAATGGCTTTGTAGCGGCACAAACCGTGTATTGGACTTTGGTTGTGGAAGCGGGGTTATGCTATTCCTCTGCGCACATAATGGAACGCGCGACCACGTTGGGATCGATCTTTCTCAAAAGGCAATTCATTGCGCAGTGCAAAAAGCTGAGCATATGGCAATCGGTGACTTTCAATTTGAGCAAGGCGGGGTAGAGTCACTTAAAAATCAACCTGACGCATCATTCGATGCGGTCATCTTATCCAATATCGTCGACAATCTCTTTCCCGAAGATGCATTGCTGCTTCTTAACGAAAACGCCCGTGTGTTGAAAACAGGCGGTAAGGCGCTTATAAAGCTCAATCCATATCTGGCGCAAGAACAAATCGCGGCATGGGACATCAAGACGATTTCCGGCAATTTGCTGGACGACGGTCTTCTGCTCTGGAATAACACGACGGAAGAATGGTGTGATCTTTTCACGCCATATTTCACGATATACCGCGAAGCAGAGATTTATTATCCGGAGCACGAGCAGACGAACCGTTTGTTCTATCTGGTTAAAGTATAGAATACAATCAAATCGATTGTTCAAAAACAGACGGCGATCTCTCGCCGTCTGTTTTGTTGCACCTTGTTTAGTTGGCTGCTTTTGAACCGGGCTTGGTAAGGAAGAGTACCCCCAATGTATTCGGGCCGCAATGGCTGCTGATGGTGCAGCTCGCCTGCGTTACGAAAATCTCCTGAAACGGTTGAAGCTCTTTGATGCGGGCAACAACCCTATCGATGGTCGTGGGATCGTCCATTCCGGAATGCGTTACAAACACGCGATCCAGAATCAGATCGTTGCGATCTTTGAGCTGGTCGTCCACATAT
>CAYVAO010000242.1:0-4284 GCA_964448895.1 uncultured Christensenella sp. | reverse complement strand
TGTCGATGCTTGCCAAAAGAGATTGGTACGGGTACGAGATCTCCGAGTATCTTTCTCAGAAGATCGACATCGCGGACGGTACGGTTTATCCGCTTTTGCGAAAGCTCAAGAGCGACGGAATGGTAACAACCTATCTTTCGGAAGAGAGCGGAGGTCCGCCAAGAAAGTACTATTCTATTACGGATGAAGGCCGTAAGGCGTATCAAACCGACCGAAACGATTATCTAAATTTTGCTGCAACAGTAGAAAGTATACTGGAGGATTAAGGAAATGACGAAGCAGGAATATTTAAACGAATTAAAGGTGCAACTCAATAAAAACGCCGTAGCGGATGCGGAAGAAGTTCTATCTGAATATGAGCAACATTTTCTATTTAAACTGGCGGATGGCTTCACCGAGGAAGAAATCGCGGCAAAACTTGGAGCACCGGCGCAGATCGCGATTCAGTTTGCGGGCTTGCCAAAAGAGAAGAAGCGTAAAGGCGGGAAGAAGACGCTGCTCGTACTCTGGCTCACCATCATCGGTATCTTTGAAGTGATGCTGTACGGCGCGTTCCTCTATTTTATCGTAGGACTCTTTATCGGCTCGCTGGTACCAACGGCGCTCGGCGTGGAACTGATTGCGGGATTGAACTTTATGAACATCCTGCCTCCGATGCCGTATGGCGGTGCGATCGTGCTAGGCGTTTCGCTCATCGCGCTCGGCGTGATGATCTTCTTATTCGCCTTCTATTGTTTTGCCATATTGCGACAGATGGTGCGCGCAAGTCTCCGCTGGAGAAGAAACATGATCCGTGAGGAAGCGCTGCCGCTGCTGCCGTTGAATCCGCAGTTTGCGCCAAAGACGCGCCGTACGCTCCGGGGAATTCTACTTTGGGCAGTGCTGATCTTCGCCGTCACGTTCATCGCGGGGTTTGCGATCCTGAGCCTCTACACGCATTCCTGGGGATTCTGGCATGCGCTTGGTTGGTTTGGATATCCGGCAACGATTCATTGATGTCACTTTATTAGAACTGTCTCGATAAACCAACGATAGATCGATTTTTCAGAAAGGGAAATCATGAAAACAGCAGTCATTACGGGCGCGAGTTCCGGTATCGGACTCGCAGCTCTGGCGGAGCTTACGCTAAAAGGCTTCCGCGTAATCGGAATCGGGCGTGATCAATCACGCTGCGAGCAGGCAAAGCAGAAGATTCTTTCGGATCAGCCGAACGCGAATATTACCTTTCTCTGTGCGGATTTGATGCAGCAGCGCGAAGTGGAGCGAGTAGCGGCGGAGATTGCACAGATTCTCGCTGAGACAAACGAAGATAAGCTCGACGTGTTGATCAATAATGCCGGATGCGTTCGCAGCTGGTACACCACCACGGAGGAAGGCTACGAGCAGCAGTTTGCGCTCAATCATCTGGCGAGCTTTTTGCTGACATATCGTCTCTTGCCGCAGCTCAGAAGGGCGGAAGGACGCGTGATCATGACCGGAAGCGAGAGCCACAAGCACATGCGCATGCACTGGAACGACGTGATGCTGACGCGTGGATACAATCCATTAACGGCTTACAAACAGTCCAAACTCGCGAATATTCTCTTTGCGAAGGGTCTGAATGAGCGTTATTTAGGCGACGGAATTACATCCTATGTGGTCGATCCCGGATTGGTTTGCACCGAGATTGGCTGCAAAAACACCGGCGGTCTCGTGGACTGGATTTGGAACCTGCGAAAGAAACACGGCGTTGCGCCGGAGATTCCCGCAAAGACTTACGCTTATCTCAGCGACACGAGACCTGCTCCGCGCGAGCTTTACTATCATCTCTGCAAGCCGAACAGATATAGCGCGCAGGTAACGCGAGAGAACGCGAACAAGCTCTTTGCGCTGAGCGAAAAACTCTGCGGGATTGAGTATCCCTCTTGGATCAAAATTTAAGATGAAACAAGCATCTTTTGCTTATTGTCGCAAAAGAGAAAGGACGATTATGAATGTATTTATCACCGGTGCGAGCGGAGGATTGGGCCGCGCGATGGCGAACGAATGCGGCAGACGCGGCTATAATATGCTGCTTTGTGATATCAACGAACGAGGGCTTCAGTCGATCCAACGCGGATTGGAGCGCCAGTTTGGCGTGACCGTCACGACGGCAGCCTGCGATCTGACCAGCGACGCAAGCGTGGATACGCTGCTGCAAAAGCTGGACTCGTACCAAATTCGATTTGATATGCTGCTCAATATCGCAGGGTTGGATTACGAAGGCAGCTTCTTGGAGCGGGATCGCAAAGACATTTCGCGCATTATCTCGCTGAATAACGAGGCGACACTGCGGATTACACACGCAATTTTGAGTAGAAGAAGAGAGAATCTCCCATTCTACCTGATGTTTACGTCCAGCTTGGCAAGTATGTATCCCATGCCGTTGAAGGCGACTTATGCCGCGTCGAAACGCTTCTTGCTTGATATCGCAGTCGCGCTGGGCGCAGAGCTGAAGAAAGAAAACGTCAACGTGCTCGCGCTTTGCCCCGGCGGGCTCGCGACCACGCGGGAAGCGATGGAAGGCATCGCGGCGCAGGGATTCTGGGGAGGAGCGACGACGAATCCATTGGAGCGCGTCTCCAAACAGACCATCGACAGACTCGAACGTTGTGGAGGCGTCTTCATTCCAGGCGCGCTCAACCGAACGTTGACGTTCTTTGGCAACTTGCTTCCGCGAAAAGTAGTTGCGGCGGTAATTTACCAGCGCTGGAGCAAAGCACAGGAGCACTGGAACCCGGTGGAGTTTTCATCTAGCATGACGAAAAGCTAGAAGAAGAGTGTTTTTGATAGAAAAAGTGAAGAATTCGGTTGAATCGATACGTTGGCCGCGTTGCAAAATCCGGCTTGATTCGATAGAATACTTCTTATGAAATTACAACCAGAATGCATCACCTGCATCATTGCGCAGGTCAAAAACGTATCCAACATGTTCCATCTCTCCGAAGAGAAGCGCGAAGCCGCGATGGCGGATACACACGCGTATCTTGCCGGAGCAAACTACGAAGGCTGCACGCCGGAATCCATGGGCGAGCTTTGGCAAATTCTCCTTCGTCACGTCGGCGGAAGAGACCCGTATGCGGGCGTGAAGTCGCTTTGCAATCAGGAAGCGATGAAGATGCTGCCCGAAACGAAAGAAAAGATTGCGCGCGCGAAAGAGCCGTTCACCGTCGCGCTTAAATATGCGATTGCAGGTAATCTCATCGATTACGGCCTGGAGCACCCTGTTTCCATCGAGGAGCAAAACGCGCAGATCGACGCGATCGCAAACACCGCCTTTTCCATCGACGACAGCGATGCGCTCTTGTTCGCGTTGAAGAACGCCAAATCAATGCTGTATTTGGGCGATAATGCAGGCGAGATCGTGTTTGACAAACTCTTGATCGAACAAATCCGTCTCCGTTTTCCGCAGCTTGATCTTGCGTTTGTGGTCAAAGGCTCGCCCGTGCTCAACGACGTAACGCGAGCGGATGCGGACGAGGTATGCATGCAGGAGTTCGCCCGTGTGATCGATAATGGTGACGCTTCTCCCGGCACCGTACTGCCGCGTACAAGCGAGGCGTTTCAAAAAGCGTTTGCCGAAGCAGATGTCATTCTGTCAAAAGGGCAGGGGAATTTCGAAAGTTTAAGCGGAGTTGAGAAAGAGAATCTCTTCTTTCTGTTTACGGCGAAGTGCGACACGGTTTGTGCGGAGGCAGGCGTGCCCAAACTTTCAATCGTATGTTTGGAAAATAAAGTGCAGTAATCTAGCTCAAATGATATTACCGATAAAGAACGCTACTTGTAAGAAAAAGAGCGTTCTTTTTTCACATTCACATACGAAAATAATAAGCAAAGTAAAAGTAAAGAATACGAATCGATTTATCTTGACAGACCGAAACAAAATGTTATAAAATAACATTAACAAGAAAATGTGTAACACATCAGAAACATATAAGGAGGCAACGTATGGCAACACCGGTCATTATGCCGCGTCAGGGGCAGTCGGTTGAGAGCTGCATTATCACGGAGTGGAAGAAAAAAGTAGGGGATCAGGTCTCCGTAGGCGACGTTTTGTTTTCCTACGAAACGGATAAGTCTACCTTTGAGGAACAGGCAAAAGTTGACGGAACGCTGCTCGCCGTGTTTTACAACGCAGAGGATGACGTTCCTGTTTTATTGAATGTAGCCGTCATTGGCAATCCCGGTGAGGCGTTTGCCGAGTTTGCGCCGGATGGAGCTTCCGCCGCGTCTCCGACAGCAGCGGAAGAAGCGAAAGCCGCGCCG
>CAYVAO010000241.1:0-4297 GCA_964448895.1 uncultured Christensenella sp. | reverse complement strand
TATCCCTCCCGTATTTCGGGTTTCATCATACTGTATCTTGATATGGAATGCAAGAATGAACCTTTCGCATCGTATGCACTCGCTTCAAACGCAAACACGGCGGCGCTATTCAGCACCGCCGCGTGTGAAATCACTTCTTAAACGATGGGCCGTCTTGCGACGACGAAGTTTCTGCGCCAATAGCTGGTCTTCGCGCTTCTGCGAACAACCTTGCCGTTTGCAGAGGAAGCATCGATCATCTCTCCGCCGCCGATATAGATGCCGACATGACCGATGGAGTTGCTATCGTCCGATTTGAAGAAAAGCAAATCTCCGCGTTGCACATCCGACAGATCGGTGATCTTTTTCCAGCTTGAGGTCTTGCTCAATCCGGCTGCATTGAGGCGGCGCGTATACACGTTTGCCTGTCTCAGGCAATAGACCACAAGACCGGAGCAGTCGAAGGAATCCGGCCCGCTCTTACCAAGGATATACGGATCACCAAGCTGCTTTTTCGCGGCATTGATGAGTTTATCGATTCGTCCTGCCGCAGAGGAAGCACGCGCCAGAGCCGCCTGTTTCTTTTTCTCCGCGATGATCTCCTGCTCTTTTGTATACGAAACGCGCGCGTCGGGAGAGTTGATCGCTTCCAGTGTCTTTTCCCCCGCCTTGCCGTCTTTGGTTAGATAGTTGCGGCGCTGAAAGTCTTTGACCGCATCGACGGTATCCGTGCCGTAATAGCTGGTCACTTGGTCACTGTCCAAGTAGCCAAGCTCAACCAGCTGCTCCTGGAACGACTGGATATCTTCGCCTTCCTCGCCTTCCTTCATAACGTACGGCTGCGCATCTTCCGCGTAGATCATCTCGATGGTCTCCGCGCCGCAGATGCCGTCCTGCTGGAGTTCATGCTGCCGTTGAAACAGCTTTAGCGCGGCCTTTGTCGCGTTGCCAAAATAGCTGGTCGGTTCGTCGATCGCAAGATACCCGAGTTCCATCAAGCGCTTTTGCAGCGACATGACGTCTTCGCCTTCGGCACCTTTTTCGATGCGGATTTCCGGCGTTGGGCTCGGCGTCGGTTCCGGTGTAGCCGTGGGAGCCACGGTCGGCACAGGCGTCGTGAGCGCAAGCTCCGCAGAGATTGCCTCCTCGTTGTGATTCTTGCGTGCGCCGGAGACGGAGAAAATGACGATGATGCAAATCAGCACAAATCCGGTTGCGCTGGCAAGAAAAATTCGCATCGGTTTGCCAAGCAGATAGATCGAACGTAAGAATTTCTTGAGCCAGACAAGGAAACGCTGTTTGATCGACTTTTTCTTCGGCGGTTTCTTGCCGTTACCGTTACCGTTACCATTGCCATTACTGTAACCGTTACCGTTGCCGTTCACGGTTCCATTGCCATTGCCGCTGCTTTTGCCGCCGTTGCCGGCCATATTAACTTTTGTACCGGTGCTCGATCCGTTTCCGTTTGCGGTCGCACCGCTTGCATAACCCGGTTGTTTCGCCGCGCTATAATTGGTGCGGTAGCTCTGCGCTGCGCCGGATGCCGACGCGCGGGAATCATTCACGCGTGCAGAATTTTGCGGAGGCTGATAACCGGAATATCCGTTGTTCCTGGTGGTGTAACTTCTGTCGCTGCCATTCAATGTAGCGGAATCGTAAACAGGGCGGCTGGTCGACTGCATATTCTGATAGGAGTTGACCATGCCATTTTCGCGCGGCGCATAGGAATTGGGCTGGTAGGGATATCCCTGCGCCTGCTGCGGTCTACTATAAACGGATCCGTTGCCGTAAAGCCCCGAATCCGTCGATGTTTTTTTATTTGGAAGCGAACCATAGTCGTTTGCGTTCATAGTGTTCTCCTAAGAAAAAATTCTACGAAACGCGAGAACAATTTGCAATAGCAATCTAAATATTGTAATACATTGTTCAATATTGCATATTTATATACAACATATGGTGTTATTCATTGTGCTTACATACATTCTTCTCCGCTGAATTATGAACACAAAAAGGCAATATATAAAACTTGCGCGCCCGGACTTACCCGAAGCGCGCAAGTAAATGACAACCGTCATGATAGAAAGCAACCTAAGTTGATTTTTTTGAGTTCAAAAGCAAAGGTGTTCGCTATTTCCCGATCGCGTTAACGGCGGCTTGCATCACCGCGGTCGGCGTCGTTTCCGCGTTTTCCACGCGCACGAACGGCTTACCCGCCGGAATATAACTTTCTCGCTGCGAATCGCCGAGTTTATCATAATTAACCTTATCGTCGATCACGACGATCCGTGCCATGATGCCCTGCACCGAAAGCATGTCTCCAGCCCGCTTGATCAAATCCGCCTCGGAGCGAGGAGCAAGCAGCACCACGTCCGGCCCGTTCTTCGGCTCGCGCAGAATCTCCGCGCAGACGGGCGTCGCAACGCTTTCCCGCGAAAGCAGCTTCGTCTTGAGCAGCATCACGCCGACGATGGTCGCAATCACCGCGCCGACCAGACACTGCAATGTGTTGAACAGGATGTTTGGTACCGCGCTCGCGGCGCCGTAAAGCAACAGCTCGTAAAAGAAATATCCCACGGGAACGATCAGCGCCGCCAGATACAGCGCCACAAAACGGATTTTCTTCTCCGTCTTAACAAACAAAAGTCCCGCAATCAAGGCAACCAGGCCTTTGATCACAAACGTTGCCGGCGCATAGATCGTGTACCCGAGCAAAACGTCGGAGAGCGCGGATGCTGCGCCCGCACAGAGCGCGCCCCAGCCGCCGCCAAGCAGCATGCCAGCGAGCAACACACCCATATCGCCCAGATTGATATATCCAACTCCGCCGGGAATCGGAATCGATACAAGCGTCGTCAGCAGCACGATACTGGCCGCGAGAACGCCCGCCGTTGTGAGCTTTCGAATCGATTGCGCTTGTTTGGTCTGCATGATGAACTTCTCCTTTTTCGCCTCGTCTCGATACAATCGTATCCTAAATTTAATATTGCGAAGCAAACGATTTAGCAGTACTTATTATATACACTTCAGCTTAAAACGCAACCTGCTATCTGTTGTCGAATCACAGCCAAGCGTTATCCTTCTTGTCGGGGTAATGCTACCTGCGACTCCTCCGGTTTCGGCATCTGCGCAGTCTCCGTTGCCGTATCTGCCTTTGTTTTTCGAACGCTGAGCATAACGCCGAAGATAACGATTGCGCCGCCGATGATCTTGCGAAGCGTCACCTGCTCCCCTAGCAACAACCACGAGAAGAAGACGCCGATGATCGGCATGAGGTTGAGCATCGAGGTCACCGTGCTCGGCGCCATGGTCGTTAGCCCGCGATTGTAGAGAAGATACGCAACGACCGAGCAGAACACGCCGAGGAACATCATCATCGAAAACGAGAGCAGTGTCGGCTGCTGCCACTGCGCGCGCTCGAACAGCGCCAGCGGGAGTAAAAAGATCGTTCCGAATAATGTTGTATAAAACTGCAACGTGATCGGCGGATAATGATTGACTACGCGCTTCATCATAAAGTTATAGACGGCCCAGCCGATTCCCGCAATGATAAAGAGAATGATTCCAAACAGTTCGCCTTCGACGCGCGCTTCCGATTTTACATAAGAAAGAATGACCACGCCAACGATGGCGATCAGTATCGCGACGATCTTGATCGCGCTGAGTTTCTTTTTATAGATGATGCTCTCCATCAATAGCGTAATGATCGGGTACGACGCGATGATCAGCGTTGCGCTGGAAGCGGACGTCCACTGCATCGCGATGTTTTGCAGCACGGCATAGAGCATGATGCCGGTAAAACCGCAGATAGCAACCGTGAAGATATCCTTCTTCTGTAGTTTTACGCGATTTTTCGGCAGCAGCGTCAGCCCGCCAAGGATTACCGTGGCGACGATAAAGCGCACCACCGCGAGCGTCAGCGGCGAATACGTTGTATAAGCAAACTTGATGGCGACGAAAGAAGATCCCCACAGGATCAGCGCGCCAAGTACGGAGAGAATGGATGCCGCGTTGGATTGTTTTTGCTCAGACACAGTCTTATTCCCCTAACTCCATTTTTTACGATGAAACGGACGTTGACCGCATTTACGACAGTTAAGTTACCTTATTCCTTTTCATCGAAGTTGTCAATAATTGTATATGATATATATAACGATTTCTTGCAGGATATTGCGCAAAAACAAAAGAACAGCCCTCCCGAAGGAGAGCTGCTCTGATTGGTTGATGCTTACTTCGCCTGCGCGATGGCAACCGCGACGGCGACCGTTGCGCCGACCATCGGGTTGTTGCCCTTGCCGATGAGACCCATCATTTCGACGTG
>CAYVAO010000240.1:0-4298 GCA_964448895.1 uncultured Christensenella sp. | reverse complement strand
ATCAGGCGGACATAGCACTGCACCGTCTTGACGATTTTATCAAGCGGGATGTGCTCGTCGTGGCCATGGATGCCGCCGCGCTCCTCTTTTGTGAGTTCCATCGTGGAGAAGCGGTAGACGTTCTCCGAAATCGCGCTATAGTGGCGCGAATCGGATGCCGCAAACATCAGATACGGCGAAACCTCGGCCTCCGGCCAGGTCTGGGCGCTCGCCTTTGTCAGCTTCTCCCAGCCGTAGCCCTCCGTGCGCGAGATTCTGCAAGGATCGGTGCCGTGCATGAGGCTCGTGGTGATGCCGTCGTCCGCAACCAGCGTCTTGAGACGACTGAGCGTGCTTTCGATGGTCTCTCCGCTGATGATGCGAAGGTTTGCAACCATCCGCGCGCGCGGCGGCAAAACGTTGCTGGCCTTGCTGCCCTCCGCCATGGTAAACGCGCAGGTGGTGCGCATCATGGCGTTGAGCTCGCCGCCGGACTTCTTGCACATCGCGTCCAGCACGGGCAGGAAGCACCAGAGGTTCGCGAAGATCAGCTTGTAGACAAACGACGAGCGACGGCCCAGCGTATCAAACATCTCCGCAACAGGCTTTGTGAGCTTGACCGGAAACGGCTTGGCTTCAATGCGCGTGACGGCGGCGGCAAGGCGGCCGATTCCCGTGTGCGGCGGCGGCGACGAGGCGTGTCCGCCCGCGCCTTCGATCACGAACTGCGCGTCCAGGAGTCCTTTTTCTGCGATACCGCTCAAGGCGCATGGATGCTTGACACCGGGTAATATTCCCTCGACGACCGCGCCGCATTCGTCCAACACCAGCGCGGGCACGATGCCGCGCGAACGCAGGGTCTCGACGATCACGGGCTGCGATTTACCCGCAACCTCTTCATCTCCCGCGAAGGCGAAATACATGTCGTTTTCCGGCACAAATCCGCCTTTGAGCAGATGCTCCGCGGCTTCCATCACGCCCAGCAAAGTGCCCTTCGTATCCAGCGTGCCGCGACCCCAGAGTATGCCGTCCTGAATCAGTCCTTCGAACGCGGGCTTTGTCCACTGCTCTTCGTTGACCGGCACCACGTCGTAGTGCGACATGAAGACCGCGGGATTTTCCGAGCTCTTACCTTTGAGCGAGAAGAGCACGCCGCTTGGTCCGATCTCTTCGTAGGTGCATTTTGCGCTCACATTCGGATAGTTTTGCTTGAGCAGCGCGCGAAACTTTGCAAACTCCGCTTTGTCGATCCGCTCATCCTCATAATAGGAAACGGTCTTGCAGCGAATCATTTCGGCAAAGTGCGAAATTGCCGCCTGTTCGTCGATCTCCACCGCAGTGGGTTCCACGACGGCAGTCGCCTTGGGCGTGAAACGCAGCGCGCGGATGATAATCACCGCGAAAAACGCAACGATCAGCGCCACAAGCGCAATCCAGAAATACGTCATGTCAGGATTCTCCTATCTCCGCTTTTTGTCAGTAAGCGGTAAACTACAAAACACGCGTGAGATCACTCTCGATCCAAGCTCTATGATACACCGATGACTCGGTATTGATCACAAAAGATTTTTCTTGTACAGAATTCTCGCGGCTCCGATGGCGATCAGCGCACCGACCGGTACCAGAATGCCCACCGCGCCGGCGAGCGACGGCACGAGTAAAAACAGCGTAACCATCACCAGAAGCGGCGCGACCGCAATCTTCCAATCCTTGGAGATAAACACAACGCCGAGCGCACCGAAGAGCGCGGGCAGAATGTTTTCAAACGCGGGTTGCAGCACGGGGCTTTCGAGAATCGGTGCGATCTGGGACAACAGCAATACGCCCAGTGCGATGATCAGCGTAGTCACGATAGAGCTTGTCGCGATTGCGAGGGTGGAGATGACCTCTCCTTCTTCCGTGCCCGGCTCCACACCCGCGCGATCCATCGAATTCAGCGCGCAGGGCACCTTGAGGTTTGCGAGGTTACCGGTGACAAACCCGAGATATGAACCGCCCGTACCAAGCATCGGCACGTAGGTGAACACCTCGATCACACCGACCGTCCAGAAGATCGGCGCAACGCTTAAGAATCCCTTCAGAATACCGCCCGCCGAAGGCCAAGCCGAATAATAGATGCAGATTGCCGTTGGCACGGCGATCATCATCGCTAGCGCGCTGAGAATCCAGACGCGGCCCATCCTGTGTACGCTGTCGCGATAACTCAATTCCTGTTTCATATGCGTCTCCTTTCCTCAGCCGACCAGGCTCATGACCAAATTGGTGATGGGAATCGAGAGTGCCATGCCGCCTAACAGGCTGATCGGCAGCGCATAGTCTTCGATCCACTTCGCGTTGAGGGCTTTACGGATGAGACCGCAAACCATCATCAGCAGCGCGCTGGCAAACATGACAAACACGGGAATCCAACCCACGAGTCCTGTGTGCACTTTTGCAAACACGAGGCCTAAGAACGCGGAAATCATGCCAAGAAACAGGCCCGAAAGGAATATCTGACCCCATTTGGAGTCCTTGCCCTTGATGTTGCTGATGCCTTTTTCAATCTTCTTGCCAAACAGCGGAACCAGCACAAGGCCGGGTACGATGCCGAGCGTCATCACCCACGCGATGGTGGCGAATATCTTCGGGTCGGTGATACGCTGCGAAAGCGAGGCCCCCACCGCGGTCGCCGCGGCGGCAGCCGCCGTCGCCTCATAGGTGAGCGAGCCGATGACCGATAGCCGGAGCCACGGCAGCGGGAAGCCGAGCGCGTTGCTCAGCGCGATTACGCCGAGCAGAATCGCGATTGCCGGTGCGATGGTGAAGAGCGCGGAAGAGCCGACGGTTTTTTTGAGTGCCTGCTTGTCCATGCCAAGTTCTTTGCCGCGTTTCCACGCCTTGATAAAAAAGACGACGGATTGCAGCAGCACGAAAGCGATCACCACGGCGACCACGACGTACATAAATGCGCTGTTGGAGTTGAATTCCATCCCATTTCTCCCTTCAGTTGTTGCAAAAAACGATGACTGATTCTGTATATTATATCAAGTTTGTCACTTGATTCAACCAATTTTAGAGAGAAACATGTTTAAATTTCAACACGATGTTGATCAATATCAGGTCAGGCTGAATAAAAAACAGGCAAATGCCGTTTTCAGCATCCGCCTGTTTGTGCTTGGCTTGATCGATTGCTTAGTTGTTGTGATCCATGTCGTCCATGTCGTCATAACCCATGAACTCGCGCGCCGCGATGCGCTTTTCATCGCGCTCTTTTTCCACCATGTCCGAGAGCATGTCCTTGACTTCTTTTGCGCGTTTGATGCGCTTGATCGCAACCTCCGGCGCGGTCTTATCCGCCGTGTTGAGGCGAATGGTGCCAAGGCCCCAGATGCGCTGGCTCAACGGACGATCCAGCGAGATATCGAGCACACGGTAGAGGCGGATTTCGTCCTCCTTACGGCTGATAAAGCCGGTATCGATGGTGAGCTTTTCCTGGGTCAGGATGTATCGCGTAAACGTCCACGGCAAGCCGAAGATGATGCGCTTGCGATCCTTCCAAACGACGTCTGCCATGCGTATGTCCTCCAATTATCTGAATTGATGGAATTATATCATACCGCGTGGCGGAAACATAGCGCGGCAAGTGAAAAAACGGTGAAACACACGCCGGTGTGATTGCCCGCGCGGTCAACGGTACATCGCGTTCTTTTTGAGAATCACGGTTTTAAACGACCAGCCGTGCTCTTTTGCGGCGCCCTTGACCGCCTTGCTGATTGCGCCCAGGTCAAAGTTATACTCAAACACTTTGCCCTCCGGACCGTACTGTACGCTCTTTACCTTGCGCATGAGCGTGCTGCCGCTTTGAAACGAAGTTTCTCCACTCATGCCAAACGAAACACCGGCGCTGAGTTCGGTCGTCTTTTCATACATACGGACGGCTTTTTCCGCCTCGTCGAGTAAGATCATCGCCTCATACTTGATTTTCTTCTTTCCGGTGGAAAAGCTCGCGTCCAGCAGCTCCGCGTCGATGGTCAGGTCGGTTTTTTCTCCCGTTGTAACGCTGATTCCGAGGGCTGAAATCTGGTTTTCAATTTCAAGAAGCAACTCTTTTTTCATACCCGTTCTCCTCCGTCCTTTCAAAATCAATCCCTGATTCGATCATACGACATTTCGATCAAAACTTCAATTTTTTCGCATTGCACCGAACAAAAACAGGCGTAAGCTAGGCAACCAAGGTGCGGGCGGATGATATCCGCCCCTACACGCGCACCAGAAAATCTAAGTTTAAACCAAATCAGAGGGCACCACATTGCGGATTACCCCGCAAGAGCTGATGTAGG
>CAYVAO010000239.1:0-4308 GCA_964448895.1 uncultured Christensenella sp. | reverse complement strand
AAAGACCATGCTCTGCACGTTGACGGCGGTGCCCCAATCGTAAGGAATATCATTCTTTCTTCTATAGACGATGGCGCGGGGGTTGTCCCAGCTGCGGAAGACGGCCTTGATGGCCTCCATGAGTTGTTCGCGTGGATCTTGCGGAAATTCGGTGCCTTTCTCTTTCAGATACAAGGCTTTGAAAAGCTTGACTACCTCTTTGAGGTTCTCTGCGGTGAGTTCGGTGTCGAGCTTGCAGTTGTTTTTGTGCTTGATCTCGTCAAAGATCTCGTCAAACTTCGATTTTTCAATTTCCATCACGACATCCGAAAACATCGAGATGAAACGGCGATAGCTGTCGAACGCGAAGCGCTCGTTATTGGTCAATTTCGCAAGGCCGACGACGGTTTCGTCATTCAGGCCGAGGTTGAGGATTGTGTCCATCATGCCCGGCATGGAGGCGCGTGCACCGGAGCGGACAGAAACCAGGAAAGGATTGGACGGATCGCCAAACTTCTTCCCCGCTTTTTCTTCGGTGATGACCAGCGCAGATTCGATCTGTTCGATAATCTCCGGCGCAATTGTCTTCTTGTCCGTGTAGTAGCGGGTGCATGCCTCGGTGGAAACCGTAAATCCAAACGGAACCGGCAAGCCAAGTGTGGTCATTTCGGCAAGATTCGCTCCTTTGCCGCCGAGAAGCTCGCGCATTTTCGCGCTTCCTTCGCTAAAAAGATAAACGTATTTGTGTGACAAAACCTCTTCCTCCTTCTATTCTCTACAACCTTCTATTCCCTAACAACGAATCATTATATCGTTTCTATTGTTTGTGTGCAAGAAATATCGCAAAATCAGGCGCTTACTGAATCGATATTTGCAATTGTATCCTCCGGAATTATGCAATGGTTTTAACCGTTTTTTCTCTTTGAACGGCGTTTTTTGTCTGTATAACGCTGCATTCCGGCTTTTGTCTTTGCAGGAGTTCCTGCAAAAATATACTGACCTGCTGAAATTTAGATAGCTCGCTCGTCATGTTGCTGATAAGACTCGAAAAACAAAAGACGGAGCCGTTCAACCGACTCCGCCTAGATGTTAACTGTGTTATGCGATAGAGAAGATGATGGATGCGACCGTTCCGAGTATCATCATGATCGCCACGATCAGGCTGAAAATTCTCAAGCCCTTGCTCATAGTTTCAACTCCTCTTGATTACTTGCCGACCGACGCGTAATTATCCGGGTAACGCGTCACCAGCGTTTCGTCCGCAACCCATTTGCTGACGATGTCGTTGTAGTATTGCTGTTGATAAAGCGCCTGCTCGTAAACGTCAAACGCATCTTTCACATCCGCATACGGAATTTCATGCGCGGCGTCGGTCGAAACACGCGTGATGAGGTGCCAGCCATAATCCGACTGCACCGGTGCGGAAACATCGCCATCCTTGGTCAGCGCCAGCGCAGCGGTGAGGAAGGATTCCACATAGCCCGCGCCTTCGCCAACGAGATAGCCGGCGGCGTTTGCCTCGCTCTGCATACCGGGGTCGGTGTTATACTGCGTCAGCAGTGCTTCAAAATCTTCGCCCGCGTCGATCTTTTCTTTGATCAGGTTCGCGGTTGCTTCATCTGCTACGAGAATTTGGCGAACGCGGAAGAATCCAGCCGGAACATAGACCGGCGGTGCATTATAGCCATACTGCGCATAGGATTCATAGGTGAAGTATTGCGACGGTGTCGCATCAAAGAGCGTCTTTTGGGAAGCGAGCTCGTCTGCATACTTCGTCGCTAGTTCTTCATCGGTTAAGGCAACGCCCTCTAAAAGCGCGGTACGATGTTTGCTGACCAGCGTTTGATTCTTTGCGTCTTCCAGCATGCTGGCCTGAAGCTTTTTCACCGTGGTTTTGTTCTGTACGAGCGCGTTGGTGAGCAGCGTCTTTGCATATGCTTCCACATTCGTGGCGCCAGCCTGTGTCGCCTGCTGTGTAAAGGAATCCAGCGTATCCTGATAGTCCTGATCCGCGGTTGTCTGTGCGGCCGCCAGTTCTTCATCCGTCAACGTGATTCCCGCCTGCTTCGCTTGATAAATCTTCATCGCAGATGCGATGAGATTGTCCAGCAGATAGTCGCGGAATTGCGTAATGCCATCATCCGTCGAGGTATCATAGCCATAAGCCGAGGCATAGCTAAGGCTGTTTTGATAAGAGTTTTCCAGTTGGGTCACGGTGACTTCCTGATCGCCTACCGTTGCCGCGAGCACGGGTTTGCCGCCGCAACCCAGCAGCGTCGCCGCCGCCAGCAGGATCGCCAAAGCCAGCGCAATTGTCTTGTTCCGTTTCATGAATGTCTGTCTCCCTTTTGTATCAGTAGAGGTTTCTGTAAATCGCTAGAAAAATTGCGTTGAAACGAGTGAATTATACTCTTGGACGACTGGATTGTCAATCAAGCCGATCCAGCTGATCCTACCTGTAATTCAAGATTACCCGAAGATCGTTTCTTTTAATATGCCGCATATGGTTCGCGGGTCGGCATGTGTTATGGCAGAATTCGCAAGTAAGCCGCCATGCCGCCGGTGTTTCCCTTGTCGCGGCGATGCGAATAGAGCCGCGGCGTCGTCATGGTGCAAACGCCAAAGAGCGAAATATGTTCCGGCAGTACGCCCGCCTCGACGAATTGCTTTGCCGCTACCATCCAAAGATCGACATGCGGTCGACCATCATTTTGCGGTAAAACGCAAGGCAAATCCGGAAAAGCGCTGGCAAACTCCTCCGCGACGTTGTGTCCAACCTCGAAACAATCCGGACAGATGGAAGGCCCCACTCCCGCAATGATGTCGGTGGGATCGGATCCGTATTCCTGCGCCATCATCGAAACAACGCGCGAACCGATTCGCCCTAGCGCCCCGCGCCAGCCCGCGTGCGCAAGGCCGATGCAGCGCTTGACCGGATCGACGAAGTAAAACGCCATGCAGTCCGCATGTCCCGTAATCAGCGTCACCGCCGGATCGTTGGTCACGAGCCCGTCGCAGCTTGGCAACGGGTCGAGCAGATAACCCTTTCCCGCGTCCGCTCGATCAACCTTGATCACGTTTGTTCCATGCTCGTAGTTGTCCATCACCATCGTTTCAAAGGGGATTTGCGCCGCGCGACAGAAGATTCGGTAGTTCTCCATCACGTTCTCGCGGTTTTCGGGTCTCGTGAAGCTGAGGTTGAGCGAAGAAAAACACCCTTCGCTGACCCCGCCCGATCGCGCGGTAAACCCGTGATCAAAGCCGCTCAGCCGCTCAATCGACGGCAGCGTATAGAAGCCGACGCCGTTTACGAGGTGAAACTTCGCTCCGCTTCGTATCTGCGCGTACCGGTCTAGAAACTCCCGTGTTTTGGTTGCTTGATTCTGCATGATTCTCCGATATCAAAATAAAAGTTCTTTTCAAAAAAAGGCGGCATTGCGCCGCCGGATTTTGTTTTGTTTGGAAAAAATACAAAAAATCTTCTCGGCATGCGAGCAGCCGCCCGATCAGCTCTTCTCGTCCAGCAGGTGCTGCAGCTCTTTCATAAACGTTTGCGTGTCTTTAAACTCGCGGTAGACGGAGGCAAACCGAACATACGCCACTTCGTCTACGTCCTTGAGTTTTCGCATGAGAATTTCGCCGATATCCCGTGTGGTCACCTCGGAGGCAAGCGTATTAAACACCTCGCGCGTGACGTCCTCCACCAATTTATCCTGAACATCCGCCGCCACTGGGCGCTTCTCGCAAGCCTTGCGGATGCCGATGCGGATTTTTTCGGAGTCAAACGGCTCGCGTCTGCCGTCGCGCTTGACAACCATGATGGGGATCTCTTCGATCTTTTCATAGGTTGTGAATCGCTTCCCGCAGTTGATGCATTCGCGTCTGCGGCGGATGGCGCTTCCGTCTTCCGTCGGGCGCGAGTCGATCACCTTGCTCTCGATACTGGCGCAATATCTGCATTTCATGGCGGTATGCTCCTTATTTGGTGCATTGTTACTTATTATAATACCATATCTATACTTGCAATACCACTGTGAATTTCTATTTCGCGTTTTTACGGAATCAGTGGCTGATGCCTGTTCATAAACTCGCGCATTATTAACATGCACAAGGATAAACGACAAAGCGAACCGGAAAACCGATTCGCCTTTGTGTCTTCGTAAGTGCCCTGTGATTAATACTTGCGTTTTCTCGCGGCCTCTGCCTTCTTTTTACGCTTCACACTGGGCTTTTCATAGTGCTCGCGACGACGGACCTCTGCCAGGACGCCGCTACGCGCGCATTTGCGTTTGAATCGTTTCAGAGCGCTCTCCAGGGACTCGTTTTCAC
>CAYVAO010000238.1:0-4317 GCA_964448895.1 uncultured Christensenella sp. | reverse complement strand
ATCCCTGCAAACGAGAACAGCAGCCAGAAGAGACTCACTTTTGAGAGAATCTGCTTGCGGTTGAGCAAAAAACCGAGCAACGCCAGCGCAAAAATGACCACACCCGCGATGCTGATCACCGTGACTGGGTACTCGTGCCAAACCATGCTGCCGAGTGCGATATCCTTCCACTCGTTGATCTCGCTCGTCATCACGATCGGCCCTGCGTTCGCGGCAAAAAACGTGCTGCTCACATGCGCGGAATACTGCATGAGCTTCTGTAAAAACGAACCGGACACGTTGGTATACGTAAAAAGGTGCGCAACATGCTGATAGCTCAGCAGCACATCCAGACAACCGAAGGCGAATAACGCACCCACACCCTTCAATCCGGTCAGCAAAATTGTCTTGATCGTGTTGCCCAATCTCGGCTTTTCGTCCTGCCTCTCGGTTATAAACGCAAACGCGGCGCTCGTAATCATCGTGCCCGCGGCGCCGACGACGAGAAAATCTTCGCGACGGTTGTGCTGAATCAAGCGATACAGGAAGAGCGCAACCCAAAACACGGCGATGATGTATTGCTCCGGAAAGAACGCAAACAGAAAACCGCTGTAGCTCGCCAATGCGAGCACGAGCAGACTCAATCTTTGGTTGATGCTGCAATTCGGAATCATCTTGATGAACAAATACCAGGTCAAGACATGAATCGGAACCTGCGCCATCGTTAGCACCATCGCCTGTGCGTTGGCAACGGGCAGCAAGAGGGACAGTAAATACGGAGTGCTTAAAAACGGTGCAGTAAAGAGCGCAAACAGCGGCGAACGGATGTCGTTTTCAACTCCGCCGATTCGAAAATAGGATAGATATTTAATGCACGCGCCGGAATCGGAAGAATACAGCAGATCGCACTCCAGCCAGGGATGCGCAAACGCGTTGGTATGCAGATACAGCACCGCGACCGCAATCATCAGGATAGCGGAAATGCTAGCAAGAACCCAAAGCTCGATCGCGTGAAAGTCCGCCGCAATGTCGGTTGCGACCGGGAGCAACAGCGCGTAAAAATACCGGACCGCGCAAAACGCAAACCACATTGCCGCCACGACCAGAATCGCGCAGATGACTCGAACCAGCAAGCTTGCCTCGATGCCGGATAGGTTTTGCAGCACCACGATGATTTTGGAATCCGCGAACGCGCTCAGAAAAATCGACATCGGAGCCAGGCAGATTCCCAACGCAGACAGAATAAAAAAGAGGTTCCAAGCCCAAAAACGGGGTCGCCATTCGATCAGCCTATGGTCATACTTCGTCCAGAAGAAGAGCGCCAGCGCGGAGAGCGGCAATACTTTGACCGTGCTGATCGATCTCGCGTTGAGCAGAAACAGGGCGCACGCGGAAAGAATCAGCAAAACCTGCTGAAAAAAGTACCGCCATCGGAACGATTGCTTCATCTGCTTACCCCCAAATTTCCCGCTTTCGCGCTCCAGAGAATTGTAGCATGACGGATGATGCGAGACAAGTTTTTCATCGAGCACGGTACCGTGAGCAGGCAGGAAGCACCTGTCGTAACAATCCCCCCGTTTGATACTTTGCTTTTTCGCAAGGCAAAAGCCCAAAGAAAACATGCGCTTGCTCGGCCGTCGTTCTCAGTTGCATGCATCATGCGGCAATCTGGACTTCTGATTCTCGCGATAGTACAATAGGAGAAAAACACGACGAGGATAACAGAATGAATACTGCCCTGCGCATGAAAAACAAGTGGATTCCGATGCTCTCGCTTGTGTATTTGGCTATCCCGGTCTTGTTATTCCTTTCTTTCTGGATAAAGCCCATCTTCTCCATCCCGCTGATACCGCTGAATCTCTACATCCTGATCAAAACCAATCAAAACTCAAACCCGTTTCAGCTGGAAAAGACAAACAGCAAGGGAAAGATCATACTCATACTCGCAATCCTGTTTGTTTGGGTGCTGCTCTCGGGCATCGGTGGTTTTGTTTGGCAAAATCGCTGGGATCATATGTTTCGCAACGCGCTCTTTCAGGATTTGGTGCTGCGTGATTGGCCCGTAATCGATACCAGCTACGGGCCTTCCAGCATGCTCTGCTACAATCTGGGATTCTGGCTCCCGAGCGCGCTCGTCGGCAAAGCCCTCGGCATGCAGGCGGGATATGTCTTTCAGTTTTTATGGGCTTATCTCGGCGTCGCTCTCGCGTTTGCGCTCATCTGCGAGCGGTTGGGCAAAGTCAGCGTAACGGCGCTTGTCATCTTCATTTTGTTCAGCGGACTCGATATCGTCCTTTTCTTCCTTGGAAAAATCCGCTCGCACGAGATGAATACCGCACTGGCCGAGTTGCTGCGCGGATCGCATTTGGAGTTAAAGCTCTATCAGTTCAGCTCCGCTTCCAACACAACGCTTCTCTTCTGGGTTTACAACCAGATCATTCCGTTTTGGGTCACTTTCCTTCTGCTTTTGCGGGAGACAAACAATCGAAGCAGACTATTTGTCTTCATGCTGATGCTGCTGTATTCGCCGTTCCCCGCGGTCGGAACGCTGCCGCTGTTGGTCTATCAGTTCCTGCAAAAATCGAATATGGAAGGCGTTGCCAAACCGGATCGCTTTCGCACCTTCTTGCGCAATACGATCACGATCCCGAATCTCACGGGTTTTCTCGTTTGCCTGCTCATCTCGCTGTTTTATATGAGCAACATCGCGACCGGCTCCGTCGGCATGATTTCGCTCAACACGGGTTCGATTCTGGAGTTCGTGTTGTATGTTTCAACAGAGTTTCTGGTTTTTCTGTTTTTCATCGTGCTCTATCGAAAATCCGATCCGGCCTATTGGATTCTATTGGGATCGATGATCGTTTTCAGCTTTATCTCGCTCGGCAATAATTACGATTTCGGTTGGCGAACCTGCATCCCCGCCGCGTTTTACACGATGCTGCTGATCGCAAAAATCCTGACCGAGTCCGCGCCGAAACGCAAACTCCTGCGGCTCGCGCTGATCGCCGTGCTCGTCATTGGCAGCGTCACCCCCGCGATGGAGGTGTTGCGTACGGTGGAAAACACAGCGGCTTACTATTCCGGCGCATCCACGGAGCCTCTGAAGAGCAACGCGCTGGATTCGGTATTCGACCAAGCGAACAACAAGTGCTACGATAATTTCGTCGGCGTAACCGACTCCGTCTTTGCGAAATACTTTCTCGCGAAATAGACGTTTGCATTGTTGGTTTCGGCTTACTTGATCGGAAATTTTAACGTATAGCCAAATTCAAGCAGAAAAAGAGCGCTGACGAAAGTATCATGCTTACGTACAGCGCTCTATTTGTTGATTCGTTTTTCTGTTACAGCATCCTGCAAAAAGCCTTGCGTCAATCGCGCAATCGATCCCTTTAGAACGTAACCTCTCCATCGTGCGCCAGCAGTGAGACGGAAGAAACGCCCGCAATCTGCGCAATCTCCGAGATCAGCTCTCGTTCTTTCGTGAGCCGGACTTCCACGACCATATCAAACTCCTTGTTCGAGATGGTTCTGGATTTCACGTTGTGATACTTACAATAGTTTCCCGTCACTTTCATGATCTCTTCTTCCAGTTCCGCGCGGCTCGCGTTGATCACGAGCAGCTTGGAAGCTTTGCCAAGCGTGAACCAGTCCAGAAAGAACATGCCGACGGTGATGATCACAGACAGAATCACCGCAATCAGCGCAAGACCCGCGCCGCAGATGATGCCAACGCTGATGGCCCAAAACAGGAACGCCAGATCGATCGGGTCTTTGATCGCGGTTCGAAAGCGCACGATGGAAAGCGCGCCAACCATGCCGAGCGAGATCACGATATTCGACTGAATCGTGAGGATGATGGCGCCGGTGATCACGGCGATGATCGGCAGAGAAATCACAAAGTTTTTATCGAAAAACGACTTTCTCGTCAGCACACGGTAGGCAACGAAGATATACAACCCAAACGCCGCGCATAGCAACAGGCAGATGATGGCTTTGTAACCCGTGATTTCGCTGGCTGCATAGCCTTCTAAAAAGGATGTTTCAAAGATGTCTGTAAAGCTCATAACAGTACCCCACTTGATAAATTATACTTGCTGCAAAAATAAAACTTTGACAGTGCCGTTCTGGGCAGTCCGTTCGTCTGCAAACACTGCTTGATGTAATCGGGCAGGAACTGATCCCACTTGACCTCCATCACCTGCTGTCCCGACTCCATGACGAGCCGCTTTGCGATATCCTTCTCAAAAAACCGACTGACTTGGTTGGATGAGGCGATATTTCTGTCAAACGTGACCCGCACGTTGCCCAATGGATAGACAAACGGAATTCGGTCATAAT
>CAYVAO010000237.1:0-4323 GCA_964448895.1 uncultured Christensenella sp. | reverse complement strand
CCTCCATGGGCCTGACCCCGCTGGAAGGCGTGCCGATGGGTACCCGTTGCGGCAGTATCGATCCCGCGATCATTCCGTATCTCATGGGCAGAACCGGCATGAGCGCGCAGGAGATCGACACCTATATGAATAAGAAGAGCGGCATGCTCGGCATCTCCGGCGTGAGCAGCGATTTTCGCGATCTTTCCGCCGCTACCAAGCAGGGGAACGAACGCGCGGCGCTTGCCCGCAAGATGTTCTGCTATAAGGTTCGCCAGTATATCGGCGCCTATGCAGCGACGCTCGGCGGCGTGGATGCCATCGTAATGACCGCGGGCGTTGCCGAAAACGACGGCTACATTCGCGAGATGATTTTGCAGGGTCTGGAATACCTTGGCGTGGATATGGATTGGGATTTTAACCTCTCCTGCCCGAGAGGAACCGATCTTGAGATCACCAAACCCACGAGCAAAGTGCATGTCTACGTGATCCCGACCGACGAAGAGATGACCATTGCGCGCGATACCGCAGAGCTTGCGCTGTAAGCGGAAATCGTGTATAATCCCCAAAGAGAGATATCGTTTCGGAGGATTCAGCCATGAAGCATATTCAAACTGTTCAGAAGCCCTGCATCAAGGCGGGCAAAAACACCGCGTGCGGCGAGTGCCAGGCGAGCTGCCAGTCGGCATGCAAAACCTCTTGCACAGTTGCCAACCAGAAGTGCGCGAAGGAAGAAAAGTAATCGTAGGCTATCTTTGATCAGCCGATCCGCAAAGAAAGGCCATTTACCGGCCTTTTTTTGTCTCTTGAAATAATTCCGAACCATAATACACCACAAGGAGAATACACTTGATCCATTCGTTTCAGTTTCAAGATCAAAACGTGCTGTTGGATGTAGAAAGCGGCGCGATCCATACCGTAGACGATGCGGCGTTTGCGATTGTGCAGGCGATCGAGCGCGGGGAAGACCCCTATGATACCGGAATCGATGCAAAGACCGTTTCGGAAGTGCTCTCCGATCTGGATGAGCTGAAGTCTTCCGGTGCGTTTGAGACCGAGACGCCCACTGCGCCGGAGATTCTCGGCGGCAGCGCGATCAAGTCCATGTGTCTGCATGTGGCGCACGACTGCAACCTGCGTTGCCGGTATTGCTTCGCCGCAACGGGAGACTTCCATGGCGAGCGAATGCTCATGCCGTTCGAAGTCGGCAAGCGCGCGTTGGATTTTCTCATGGAGCGCAGCGGAACGCGAAAGCATCTGGAAGTCGATCTCTTTGGCGGTGAACCGTTGATGAACTGGGACGTTTGCAAGCAGCTCGTGGCCTACGGTCGTGAACTGGAGCAAACATTCAACAAGATCATCCATTTTACGATCACCACCAACTGCGTAGCGTTGGACGATGAGAAGATCGACTTCATCAACCGCGAGATGCACAACGTGGTCATCAGCCTTGATGGACGCAAAGAGATTCATGACGCGCTGAGGCCCACCGTCAATGGCAAAGGCTCGTTTGACATCATCCTGAACAACGCAAAGAAACTCGTTGCTGGCAGAGGGGACAAAGAATACTACATTCGCGGAACGTTTACGCGTGAGAATCTCGATTTTCTGGAAGACGTTAAAGCGCTGACCAGCTATGGCTTCAACCAGATATCGATCGAGCCCGCGGTTTTGCCGGAAGAGAGCCCGTATAGCCTGCTGCCGGAACACATTGCGCGGATCAACGAGGAATATGACGCGCTGGCGGATTATTATATCGAGTCGCGAAAGAGTTCCGATACCTGGTTTAACTTCTTTCACTTTATGTTTGATCCCGACGGCGGCCCGTGCCTGAGAAAACGCATCAACGGCTGCGGCGCGGGGACCGAATACGTAGCGGTCACGCCGGCCGGGGACAGCTATCCCTGCCATCAGTTTGTGGGCATGCAGGACTGGAAGCTAGGATCGCTCGATCAACCGGATTTGAGAGCCGATCTACAGGAGGGATTCCTGGGCTGCAATGTCTGCACGAAGGATACCTGCAAGAATTGCTGGGCGAAATACTATTGCAGCGGCGGATGCATGGCAAACGCGGTTCTATATGGTGGAGCGCTGGAAACGCCGCACGAGATCAGCTGCAAACTGATGCAGAAGCGCATCGAGTGCGCCATCGGCATCTATTTAACCGAGCGATGAACAACCGTATGATTGCGCGCGAACCGATTCTTTGCGATCCGGTTCTCGTGGAGACAATCACAAACGAATGCAACTGCTCGCAGCTTGTCGCGCGGGCAATGATTCGGCGCGGCGTAACCTCTGCGGAGGAGGCGCTGCGCTTTCTCAACCCGAACGAGAGCGATTTGCTCGATCCGTTTTTACTGCCGGACATGGAACAAGCGGCCAGTCGAATACGCCAGGCGATAGACGAAGGCGAGCAGATTTGCGTCTTTGGCGATTATGACGCGGATGGCGTTTGCTCCACTGCGATGCTGGTACAGCGGCTCAAGAAGATGGGCGCGAAGGTGGAGTATTATATTCCGCATCGCCACAGCGAAGGATACGGCATGTCCGTCGACGCGGTGAGACAATTGCACGCGCGCGGCGTACAACTGATCGTCACGGTCGACAACGGCGTTTCCGCTTACGACGAGATTGCGCTCTGCGAGGCACTGGGGATTGACGTTGTCGTAACCGATCACCATAGCGTAGGCAAGACGATTCCGTCCTGCGTTGCGGTCGTTGCGGCTTCCCGTAAGGATGCGACATATCCAAACCGTTATCTTTGCGGCGCGGGCGTTGCGCTAAAACTCATTCAGGCGCTCAATGGTGGCGCGTATACGCCGGAGGAGCTCGCTCTGGCAGCAGTCGCCACCATCGCGGACGTGGTACCACTCACGGGAGAAAACCGCGTGATCGCGGCTTGCGGGCTAAAACACATTCAGTCGTTGACGGGCTTTTCCGCCCTGCTGCGCGCAGCGGGGTTCAATCAATCTCGCGTGGACGAGATGACGGTTTCGTTTATGATAGCGCCCCGGCTCAATGCGGCGGGCAGAATGGCGAGCGCGCTGGAAGCGGTGCATCTGCTGCTGGGTGAAGAGCCGGCTCGCGCGGATGAATTCGCGGCGACATTGAACGAATACAACCAAAAGCGCAGGGACTCGGAGAACGAGATTTTAGAGGAAGCGGAGCGGCAGATTGCCGAGCGCGACGAGATCACACGTGCAATTCTTCTCACGCATGAGGACTGGAACGCGGGCGTGATCGGGATTGTCGCTTCCCGGCTTTGCGAAAAATACCATATTCCGGTGATCCTATTCGCCGAGCAAAACGGGGTGCTGACCGGATCCGGGCGCAGCATTGCAGGCATTGATCTGTTTGAAAACCTCAGCGTGTTTTCGCACATGTTTGTTCGCTATGGCGGGCACGCACGCGCGGCGGGTGTCACGATCGCCAAAGAGCGGTACGAGGAGTTTCGCGAAGCATTTGAGCGGCATATTACGGAAAGCTATCGTCCGGAGGATTTTTATCCGTCGTTTTTGTATGACGAACGTGTCCCGTTTGGCGAATTGAGCGTCAATCGTGTCAAGGAACTGCGACAGCTCGCGCCGTACGGCGAAGGCAACGCGGAGCCGGTGTTCCGCTTTGACGGGGTACGGTTTGCGTCGCTTCGCACCATCGGCAAAGACGACAAACATTTTTGCGCGAGCGTCGTGCAACAGGATCAGGTATTGCGAATCGTTGCGTTTGGCAAGAGCGAACTGCTGGAGCCGCTGCATACGGCTGCTGACTGGGACTTGCTCGCGCGACCCACGATCAACGAATATCGCGGCAGCGAAAGCGTTGAGCTCTTCTGGATCTGCGCGAATGCTGCCGAAGAAAAAGTTGCTTTTTTTAATGCTTTTTTCGAGCAAAGACTGTATAATGAAGACTGTTCGTACGAGAGAATTTTTACTTGGTATCGTTCCCACGGCGGACGTTTTTTAGCGGAGATGGACGACTCCAGCATGCGAAAACATTATCGCAGGCTGCAAAGTGCGCTAAGCGAAGGCCCGATTTTGCTGCAAGCGTTGACACGCGCGCTGCGAAATGATGAACTGCTTGCGCTCTGTGTGTTTACACAGCTTTCGTTCTTTTCCTACGAACCGGACACCGGGTTGATTTCTCTCAAGAGCGGCTGCGCGCCGCGAACGCTTGGTGAAAGCCCGCTCTATCGAATGTTAAACGACCGACAGGAGGCGTAACATGGACTTAAAAGAGAAGATTCGCAGCATACCGGATTTCCCGATCAAGGGCGTTTTATTTCGCGACATCACCACGCTGCTCAAGGATAAAGAAGGCTATCATGCGCTGATCGAGACCATCGCG
>CAYVAO010000236.1:0-4344 GCA_964448895.1 uncultured Christensenella sp. | reverse complement strand
TTCCCTGCTCCATCGCCTCACGCAGTTCTTCGGTCTCTTCGGCGATTTTATAAAACGCCTGCTGCGCATTCTCCCAGTCGAAGCCAACGTCCGCCGCCTTCTTCTGTACCTTTCTGCTGCGCAAGAGCGCGGGAAAGCTCTTTGGTACGCTTTTGAGCACTTCCGTCTGTGTCGTTTGGTTGCGCTGGGACATCTTCAGCGCGTCCCAGTTCTTCAGCACTTCGTCTGACCCGCTCACTCGAATATTGCCGAATACATGCGGATGACGGTAGATGAGCTTTTCCACAAGCTCCGTACAGGCATCCCGCGCGGTAAATGCGCTTTGTTCTTCCGCAATTGCCGCATGGAGCGCAAACTGCAAAAGCACGTCTCCCATCTCTTCGCAGATGTGTGAATCGTCGTCCTCATCGATTGCGTCGATCAGCTCGTAACTCTCTTCCAACAAAGCGTTTTTCAGAGACTCGTGCGTTTGTTCCCGATCCCATGGACACCCGTTTGGCGCGCGGAGTCTGCGCACAATACGCATCACGTCGTCAAACCCGTGTCGATTGCGCGCTTCATATTTCGTTCTCGGCATATAGAGCAACGTCGTCGCATCGTAACCCTTTTGCCAGTCCAGCTCGCAAAGCTTGATTTCCCGGCAAGTGTAGGCGCCGAATTTGTCGATTGACGCAAGAATTGCCATCGATTCGTCTGGAAAATATTCGCTCAAGAAGAGTTTCGCTTCTCCCGCTACGATACGAGAGTCGATCTCCTCCACGACGTAATTCTGCTCCGGATCGATCTGCTCCGGCAAATCATGCGCGGAAATTGCGATAGCGGCCTCGCGTTCTGGAAACGCAACTTCTCCCGCGCTGAGATGCGGTAATATGCGCACACCGATCCCGCGCGATCTTGCGGCCGCTTGGATCGCGGGCAACTGACTGTTTTGTATACTTCCAGTCGCGACATAGACGCAGTCCAATTGATCGCAGAGCCTGTTTGCAATCGCTTCGTTCAACAAATCGAAGTCTTCGGACGAGTCAAACAGATCATCCATCGAGAGCGCGTCAATCTTTTGTTCGGTTAAAAATAACGCGGTCGGGTGCAGCTTTGTCTGCACAAAAACGGGTAGGCCGCTCTGAAGCGTGTTTCGCTGTGCAAGCGTCAGCGCCGCTGGTGCGGGTAGGTTTACGATGGTTATGGTGTGCATGCGTTGCCTTTCCTATCAATCAATATTTATGATTCACGTCGGTATTGTAGTTTTGCCAGAATGGAGCCGCCGGGCATCAGCGCAAAATCTTCTTTCGAAAACATTTGCATCCAAAGCACGCCGGTCAGATATAGCGCAACGCCGATAAGAATTGCTCCTGCGGTTGCGATCGTGTTGGACGCAGTTTTCGCATAGATCATAGTGTAGCTGAAATACGCGGCGATGCCCATCACAAGCGCCGCAACCAGCGGCTTGAGAAACGCATCCAACACGTTTAGTTTCAGCTTTGTAAAGCGAATCAGGTAGATCGCATCAAGCACGCCAGCCACCGTGTAGCAGGCGACCGTTGAAATCGCAGCTCCTTGAATTTCGATTGCCGGATTGCGCATCAGCGTCAGCATCAGCACCACTTTTACCACGCCGCCGATGAACAGATTGATCATCGGTATGTATTGCTTTCCTGCGCCCTGCAAAATACCTGTCAGGGTCTGCACCAGCGAAAGAAAAATTACCCCGATCGCAGAGGTGCGCATGAGCGCGCTGGCGATATCCAGCCTTTGCTCATCGATTGTATAGAGTAAATCGATAATCGGTGCAGAGAGCGCAAAGAGTCCCACCGCACACGGAATGCCAATAAACATCGCGAGCTTGATTCCCATCGCGGACACGGTATGAATCGTTTTTTGATCGTTTGCGATGCGTGCTCCGGAGATCGCCGGAACAAGGCTCATCGCGAGCGCGATCGTCAGCGCGGCGGGCATGTTGATGATGTTGATCACGTTACTTCTGAGCGCAACATAGCGCATAGAAGCAGCCGCCTCGTCAAAGCCGATGCTCATGAGTGTGTTTTTGATCAACATTGCGTCCACAATGCCCGTAATCGGCATGATGGCGGCGCCAATCGTGACGGGAATCGCAATCGTGAGCATCGCGCGTATGATTCCTTTGTCGCCGGAAGGTTCGATTTGCGCGTAATCGCTCAATACATGATCACGCTTCCGGAAAAGATAAAACGCGCCGATAACGAATAATGCCAGCAATTCTGCGATCGTTACGCCGGCAACCGCGCCCATTGCGCCGTATTCCAATCCGCGCGGCATCCACTTCGCCGCAAGATACAGTCCGATCGTGAGTTTACCAACCTGTTCCGTCAACTGGGACATCGCCGTACCCGTCATCTGCTGCAATCCTTGCAGATAGCCGCGGTAGGAACATAAAATAGAGACGATTAGTAGCGACGGGGACATCACGCGAAACGAGGGGGCTGCAAGCGGCCCAACGGTCGAGCGTGCGAGAAAATCCGCACCGAAATACATCAAAGCTGCGGTGACCACGCCTACGATCGTAAGCAACACCTGAGATTGATAGAAAACACGCTTCGCGCCTAAAAGATCGCCAACCGCCGTACGTTCGGCAACCATGCGTGAAATCGCGGTTGGAAGTCCCGCTGTGCTGATGACGAGCAACGTAGAATAATATGGATAAACCGCCTCATAATATTGCATGCCGTCGCCGAGCATATTGTATAGCGGAATGCGAAAAAAAGCCCCGATCACTTTACAGATCAGTCCCGCAAGGCCCAGGATAAAAGCGCCCTTTACGAAAGACTTTTTATCGCTTCGCGCCATGTATTGTCTCCTTGTCGCCGCCGGATTTTTTCTTTGGAAGTTCGATCGCATCGGTTTTCGCGATGGCGGTATTATATCATCAATCAAAATATGTGTCACTCTCGATCCGATTGGCGCATTGATAAGCTTCCATTTGTTCACACACTTGCCGCAGTTCTGCGCCTGCGCTTCTCTCGACAAACAAAGACAGCGTTGGTATAATAATTTCATTAATGATCTGGAGGTACGAGCGATGGGTTTGTTATCCGCCGCCACCGGCGCAATCAGCGGCGTGTTGGCCGATCAATGGAGAGAGTATTTTTATTGTGAATCTATGGGACCGGATGTGCTCGTCAGCAAGGGCCTAAAGCGCGTAAACGAAAAGCGCAGCTCAAACACCAAAGCTTCCGACAACATCATCACAAACGGTTCAATCGTCGCCGTCAATGACGGACAGTTCATGATGATTGTAGAGCAAGGCAAAGTAATCGATTTTTCCGCCGAGCCTGGCGAGTATGTTTATGACAAGTCTACTGAGCCTTCTCTGTTTTACGGCGGATTTGGCAAAGGCATTTTAGAGTCGCTGAAGATCATCGGTCGCCGTTTCACCTTTGGCGGCGACACCGCGAAAGATCAGCGCGTCTATTTCTTTAACACCAAAGAAATCATGGGCAATAAGTACGGAACGCCGAATCCCGTGCCGTTTCGCATTGTGGACAAGAATGTTGGCCTTGATATCGACATCGCCATTCGCTGCTATGGTGAGTATTCCTACAAGTTTGGCGATCCGGTTCTGTTTTATAAGAACGTTTGCGGCAATGTGGAGAGCGAATATCGCAGAGACGAGATCGATAGCCAGCTCAAGAGCGAGCTGCTGACCGCACTGCAGCCCGCGTTTGCGAAGATCAGCGAGATGGGCCTTCGCTACAGCGCGCTACCGGGTCACGCAAAGGAGATTGCCGATGCGCTGAACGCAGAGCTCTCCGAAGACTGGAAAGAACTCCGCGGTATTGCCATTTCTTCGTTTGGCGTCAGCTCCGTTACCGCATCGCCGGAAGACGAAGAGCGCATCAAGCAGCTGCAACAGGCGGCGGCGCTCAAAGACCCGACTATGGCGGCGGCAGTGCTTGCCAGCGCGCAGGCGCAGGCGATGCAGGACGCGGCAAAGAACGAAAACGGCGCGTTTATGGCCTTTGCAGGCATGAACGCAGCGCAAAACGCGGGCGGAACCAACGCCGCGACGCTCTATGGCATGGGTCAGCAGCAGCAGGCACAAGCGGCGGCTTCCGGCTGGACTTGCGCAAAGTGCGGACAGACCGGAAATACCGGCAAGTTCTGCTCCAACTGCGGCGCGCCGCGACCCGAAGCCGGCTGGACCTGCGCTAAATGCGGTCAAACCGGCAATACCGGAAAATTCTGCTCCAACTGCGGCGCGGCAAAACCGGAATAAACGTAAAGAGACACAAAGAACCGTTCTCGCGATGATGAATTGACCCGAAAAAGTTAGACAAAAATGAATTAAGCGATTAAAAGAGCTTGTTGCCT
>CAYVAO010000235.1:3555-4360 GCA_964448895.1 uncultured Christensenella sp. | reverse complement strand
GGGCATCTGCGTCTCAAGTCGTTCTCCCTCGCCGGAACGGGCGGACAATGTCTGATGATTCCTCCGCAAGGGCGTGAGAACGATTTTCCCTTCGCGCGCTATCTACTCGGCGGCGTTTGGATGAACTTTCTCGTCGGCGCGCTGTTTGCGCTTCTCTATCTGCTCACCGTCAGCGGATCGCTGGTGTCCGTTTTATTTGGCGCAATCGCGCTCACCGGCTTTGCCGTAGGACTCATGAACGCGATCCCGCTGCATCTGGCTATGGTGGATAACGACGGGTTCACCGTTCGCTTGATGAGAAAAGATCCGCAGGCGGTCGCGGCGTTTCACCGGATGATGCAGATTCATAGCCAAATTGCCGCGGGGTTCCGCCTCAAGGATATGCCCGAAGAGTGGTTTCTTACCCCCGCTTTAGCGGACACCAGCAACAGTATCATCGCAACCATCGAAGTATACCGCTGCAATCGTTTGCTGGATGAAGAGAATTTTGAGAAAACCGGAGACAGCATCCGCACGTTGCTCGCTTCCGGCGCCGCGATCACCGGCATCCATCGCAGTCTGCTGCTCTGCGATCTAGCGTATTGCGCGCTGATGCAATACGATCCAAGCGAAGCAACGCGCCTGCTGGACGAGCAGCAGTTACGCTTTATGCAGTCGATGAAGCGCTTTCCCGGCGTACTGCGCACGCAATATGCGCTCGCGCTCCGGCGCGATCATAACGAAGCGGCGGCGGCAGACATTCAAACAAAATTTGATCGCATGGCCGCGCGGTCCCCCATTCAACGCGATATCGCCAGCGAACGCC
>CAYVAO010000235.1:0-3545 GCA_964448895.1 uncultured Christensenella sp. | reverse complement strand
TCGATCGACCTGGTTTCTCAGTTGCACGACACGCCGTCCGGCGACGTGGATACGGTAGAATTCACGCTGGATGGCGTTTCGCTCTCCGCCATCAGCGCGGGCCCTATCTTTGAGCTGAACTCCTCTATTTCGCTGATGGTCACCTGCCGCAGCGCGGAGGAGGTAGACGCGCTTTACGCGAGTTTGGGCGAGGGCGCAACCATCCTGATGCCGCTGGACGCGTATCCTTTTAGCAAGCGATATGTCTGGCTAAAGGATCGCTACGGCCTCGATTGGCAGCTATGTTATTTTGAAACCGACGAAATCACGCAAAAGATTCGCCCGGTGCTGCTCTTTTCCGCAGAAGCTTGCGGCAAAGCGGAAGAAGCGCTCTCGTTTTATCAAAGCGTCTTTCCAGAGGCCGCAACGGGTTACGTCAATCACTATCAACCCGGTGAGGCGGTTGACCCGCGCGCAAAGACCAACTATGCGGAGATTACGCTGCAAGGGTTTCAGTTTGTGGCGATGGATCACGGATTCGGCGGAGACGAAGCGTTCAACGAGGCGTTTTCGTTTATGGTGCTCTGCCGCGATCAAGCCGAGATCGACTATTATTGGGAGAAGCTCTCCGCCGTACCGGAAGCGGAGCAATGCGGTTGGCTCAAGGACAAATTCGGGCTCTCGTGGCAGATTGTTCCAGAGCAGTTGAGCGAGCTGCTCGCCTCCGCTTCGCCGGAAGAAGCGCAGAGAGTCACCCAGGCATTTCTGCGCATGAAAAAGCTCGATATCGCCGCGCTTGAACGCGCAAAACAGGGTTAAAATCTAGCGATATTGAACAAACATTGATCGATTTTCGTCCGAGCGGCGAGAATCATTCGCAAAAATTTGAAGGAGACCCCATGCAAAACGAAACCGACCTCCAGCGCGAAATGAACCGTCAACTCGAAGAAAAAAAGTTGCTCGAGCAGGCGAAGAAATACGCGTTTGACTATTTTGACCGCGTTTGTGAAATGGACGCGGTACCTGCCAAAGAGAATCGGCTCTTGCTGTCTGCGTTTGACGAAGCAGTGCCGGATGGGCCGCATTCGCCGGAAGAGACATTGGCGCTCTTGCAGGACGCGGGTCAGCCAAATCTTTCCGCGCAAGGCGGCGGGCGCTATTTCGGCTTTGTCAACGGCGGCATTCTCCCCGTTTCGCTCGCCGCGCGTTGGATGGCGGACGCCTGGGATCAAAACGCGGCGCTATCCGTCATGTCCCCGCTCGCGGCAAAGCTGGAAGAAGTCTGCGAACGCTGGCTCGTCGACCTGCTGGGCTTGCCGGAGGGAACCGCCGCCGGATTTGTCAGCGGCTCCTCCACCGCGACGCTCTGCGCGCTCGCGGTCGCGCGCGATGCGTTGCTGCTGCGGCAAGGATGGGATGTTCGCGCGCGCGGACTCTACGGCGCACCCGTGATCCGCGTTGTATTGGGCGAACAGGCACATTCCTCCGTCATCAAAGCGCTCTCGCTCATCGGCATGGGAAAAGAAAACGTCGTGCTTGCGCCGGTCGACGCGCAGGGACGCATTGATCCCGCGCGTTTGCCCGATTTGGACAGTAACACCCTGCTGATTTTGCAAGCTGGCAACGTCAACGGCGGCGCGTTTGACCCTTTTGAACCGCTCTGTGCGCGTGCGCGCGCATGTGGCGCTTGGGTGCATGTAGACGGCGCATTCGGGCTCTGGGCCGCTGCGTGTCAGGAGACAAAGCCGCTCACAAACGGTATGTCGCTTGCGGATTCCTGGTCGTGCGACGCGCACAAAACGCTCAACGCACCTTACGACAACGGAATCGTATTTTGCCGCAACCGCGATGCGCTGGTGCAAACCATGCAGGCGACAGGGTCCTATCTGCTATACGGCGAAGAGCGGGACGGCATGCTCTACACGCCGGAGATGTCCCGCCGCGCGAGAGGAATTGAGCTTTGGGCGGCGCTTCGCTCTCTCGGGCGCAGCGGCGTAGACGCGCTGGTGTCCCAGCTTTGCGCGCGCACCCGCTATTTTTCGCAGTTGCTTTGCTCGCGCGGGTTCCGCGTTTTCAACAACGTGGTCTTCAATCAGTTGGTCGTCGCCTGTGACACGCCGGAGGAAACCAAGGCTACGCTCGCCGAAATTCAGGCAAGTGGTGTTTGTTGGTGCGGCGGCGCGGTCTGGCAAAACGAGCCGGTCATCCGCGTCAGCGTCTGCTCCTGGCGCACCACGCAGACGGACGTTGAGCTCAGCGTAGCGGCGTTTACAAGCGCCCGCGAACGCGCAAGACAATCAAACTAAACGCGAAGGATATTCACCCGATGCATCAACTCATCATATTACCCATCATTCCCTCTTGGACGGACGAATCCGGCGCGATCTACCCCGTGCTGCTGCAGGACGAGCAAAGCCTCGTGCTGGTCGATTGCGGCTATGTCGGCTTTTTGCCCGTTCTCGAAGCCGCGCTTGCCGCGCATGGGTTCTCCTGTGCGGACTTGACGCATGTATTCATCACGCATCACGACCATGATCACGTCGGCACACTAGCCGCGCTGAAAAAAAACAACCCGCGCATTCAAATCGTCGCGAACGCAGCCGAGGCGGACTACATCTCCGGCAAGAAACCCGCACTCCGGCTCACGCAAGCGCGTAAATTGCAGGAGACGCTGCCGCCGGAACAAGCCGCAGCCGGACAGGCGTTTATCGACTTGCTATGCAGCGTTGAGCCTGCGGTTGTCGATCTTATCGTACAAGGCGGTGATCTGTTACCCTGGTGCGGCGGATGCGAAGTGCTCGCAACGCCCGGGCATACGCTTGGCCATATCTCGCTCTATGCGCGCGTAATCGATACATTGATCACCGGCGACGCTGCGGTGCTGGAAAACGGCGTTCTCATGCTCGCGAACCCGGACTATGCGGAAGATTTATCGCTCGCGCAACAATCGCTGGAAAAAATCCGCGCATTCGGCGCAAAGTCCGTCGTTTGCTATCACGGCGGGGTGTTTTCAAAAGGCTGACAAGCTTCTGCAACATAATAACCTGCTTGGTTTGGAGGAAATCTACGTTTGAAAATTGAAGCATTCTCCCACCCGGAATTGTCCATTGTGCAGCAGGTACGCGCGCTGGAGCGCGTTTGCCAAGCGCATGATCATCTGAAAGGAGCGTTGTTTCTTGACTCGTCTTTAAATTTTTCACCCGAAATCGCCTCCCTGCTGGTTTGTTACGAGGGCGATTTGTTCGCAGGTGCGATGACGCTCTTTGCGCCAACGCGGGATGAAGTAGAACTGGTCGGCCTTACGCATCCCGATTTTCGCAAACGCGGGGTGTTTCGCGCGCTGCTCTCCGCCGCGGCGGAGCAGGCAAGCGCGTTTGCAATCCCCGACCTGTTGCTCATTTGCGAGAAGCAATCGAAAGACGGTGTCTCAGCTCTTGCAGCGCTCGGCGGCGGTCAGCCGGAATATTCCGAGTATGCGCTCTCGTATGGCGCGGATTCCTGCCCGGACGATCTGCCGGTGCCGGAAGGACTTTCACAGGTCCGCGCTATCGAACCAGAGTTGGACG
>CAYVAO010000234.1:0-4365 GCA_964448895.1 uncultured Christensenella sp. | reverse complement strand
AATCAAACGAGACCGACAGGAGATTTGCCATAATGAAAAAGAGGATTCTATTGATCTTGACTTGTATGTCACTTCTTCTTCTCTCCGCCTGCTCTCCTCGCCTCGTCGGCGAAGCGAAGGCGAAAGAGGCAGGGCTTGCGTTCATCAACAAGGTGTTTGACGTGAACGAGACGGAAGCGACGGTAGAGTATAGCGAATATGCGGTCGATTCACAATCTCAAGACCAGGAAGCTGAACAGAAGCGTGATGCTCCTGTCGTGCGGGGCTATTATGTCACCGTCATGAAGGAGAACACGGACGAAGTTCTGTATTATGCGCAAGTCGACGCAATCAGCGGTTTTGCGTATAGCGCGCAACGATTCGTGGGAACGCTTTCACCGTTGACAGCCGAACAGATCAAGCAGGCAGAAGAGCTTGCGAAACTGCCGTATGGACAAGGGGAGGTGATGAATCGGTTGTACGAACTAAAGCTGCCGCAAACCATTGATGATTGGATGTCCGCGAGATTTGAGAAGCAGTCGAAGATCAAGACCGTTGAGTACGGCAAAATGATAGAAGGACTCATCGATTCGAATATTGTAAGTATGGATTGTCGAGTGACGTTTGAAAATGGGGCGGTGTATGTCATTGGCATCATATTACCGACGAATCAGATTTTTCAGATTCAAATTTTGAGTCAACCTGTCGTGAATGGGACAGTATCATGAAACGAAAGACAGTTCTTCTCACCGCAGTTTTCCTGATGATGTCTTTGACGATGGTCGCCTGCTCTCCTCGCCTCGTCGGCGAAGCGAAGGCGAAAGAGGCGGGGCTTGTGTTCATCAACAAGGTGTTTGACGTGAACGAGACGGAAGCGACAGTAACGTTAGTGGAGCGTCCCGGCTTGAGCTATGTCAACGGAATCGAGGCACACCTTGGAGACGAAAAGCCGGTTTATTTTTATACGATCCAAGTCAATCTCCTTGCAGATGGAAACTACCGCTATTATGCCGAGGTAAACGCAGTAACCGGTGTTGCATATCGCGCGGATAAAGATCCAGACACTATCGTACTCACGCAGGAACAGCAAAAGCAAGCGGAAGCATTGGGTTCGTTCGACGATATGCAGAATACTGACACTTCGGCGTATGTGCAGGAAGCGATCAACGCATCCGAAGATTGGGTACGACAGAATTTTGAACGAAACAAGCCGATTTTGAGAATAATACAAAACAATTGCGTAACGGATAGTTGTTCTTTCCCAAAGGTGTTCATCGATAACTACGTGGTTTTCATCGATGGAACGATTTATAACGTGGAATGGTGTTGGCCTTCGATGGAGATAACAGGCTTTTTCATGCTCAATCAAGATCATTAATTGGAGGGCAGTATGAAACGAAAACTATTCCTGCTAACGGCTATCATTTTAGTTTTCTCTCTTTTTCTTACCGCCGGAAAGCAGGCTGACATAGGCGAAGCGAAAGCAAAAGCGCTAGGATTAACATATATCAATACATTATTTGGTGTCCACGAGACCGAAGCGACGGTGGAACGAGTGCAACTGCTCTGCTATCCCTATCAAGCGGGCGCTTTTAAAACCGATGACGACGATGCGCCTTACTCTCGCTGGGCCTATCACGTTCAAGTTCTCTCCGCAAGTTCAATGGTCAAATACGAAATCTATATCGTTGCCTGTACAGGCGACTGGATGGAAGCCTATCAGAACGAAATGAACATTTTTTTGAGTGACGAACAAAAGGAGCGGGCAAACAGCCTCTATCAGGAAGGCGTCACCTGGGGAAAGAAACATCAAAATGCGGCGGAAGAAGTGTATCAGGCATGCTACGACTGGTCGGTTCTAAACCTGAATGAATCGAGTCCGATATTACTCGACACCGATCCCGGCCTTGAATCGAGGGGCGCTCTGCGTCGAACATTTGCTACGAAATACTATGTTGTAACGCGGGACGGAAGAGTGTATTCTGTGACGATGCAATGGCCTTCCTTAAAGGTCACAAACCTTTCGGTGATCAATGATCCAACGTAACGCGCTTGATCGCGAGGTCACTGAAAATCGCAAACAACGATCTCGGCAAAGAATGAAGAACAGGAGGCAACATGAAACGAAAGATTTTTCTAATAACGGCACTCATTTTAACTTTCTCTGTGATGCTCACCGCTTGTGGGCAAACGGGAATCAGCGAAGCGAAGGCGAAACAGATCGCGTTGGACAATATCAACAAGATGTTTCAAACGAACCAAACGGAGGCAACCGTCACGCGCGAGCAAATGGGATGCCTGCCCGACCAAGCGGGTGCTATGGCTACCACGGGAGACGGCGAACTCGCATCCCGCTGGCTTTATATCGTAGACGTACCGTCGCGCGATGAAGGAAGCTATCAGGCATACGTGGTTGCGAGCACAGGCGAAGTAATCTTCCTATCGCAGAACGAATCGAATATTACATTGACCGACGAACAAAAACAGCAGGGGGAGCAGTTGCTTGCTGCGGAAGCGGATTACGGCAGGGAGCATGAAAAGGCATTTTCTCTGATGAAGAACGCTTGCAAAGAGTGGGCGATTGCGAACCTCAACGACGCGCACCCGATCCTACTTGATGCGCTGCGAGGTAGGATGCCGGAGGCGCCCGCTAGAGAGATGTTTTCGGCAGACTTCTATGTCGTTACCAAGGATGCGCGCGTCTATTGCATCACGATGTACTGGCCGTCTATGCAGGTGTTGGTCATCGATGTGATTAATCCGAAATAGTCTTGTTATAAGGTTATTATCAGAGTCGCAAAATCTTGTATTCCAGTGTTTATCTACCGTCATACAGAACAATGAAAAATTATTGCAACATACTACTCAAAGAGCGCATTACATTGGTATACTAGAGGAGCATTTTCAAAACTATGATCCAAATCGCGATGAGCGAGTGGCAGAATGAATCGATGGAACGACACAGACAAGGATTTTAACCCGTATGGAGAATAGAAACCAGAGATCCCAACTCCAATATGATGATTCCTATAACAGAAATCGCAGGCCTTCCGGTGGCGATAGCCGGTCGAAATCCGGTCAGGGCGGCGGACGGTATCAAAAACAGAAGCCGATGCTGCCTACCGCGGCGTTGATCGGTATTTACGTGTTTTCCACCGCGCTGATCATGCTGTTGTTCTACATCACCAGTTACGTGATCCAGCCGGAGTCAGCCGGAAGCAGCCTGCCCGCTCCATCGAGCGCACCCGCCGCGGAAATGCCCGCGACGACCGATAGCGGCGCCGCAACGACCGACGCAAGCGGAAACACACCCGATCCCGCGGCACAGACCACGACGCAACCCGAGACTGCCGCCGATCCGACCTCGTGGAGAGTGAAGTTTGCGGATAAGTTCACCAGCGGGAATGTCGAACAGACCGATATGTCCTATAAGGACGCGAATATCAACGTGAGCATCAACAAGGTGCAAAAAGACGACGTGACCTATTTCCTAGCGGATATCTATGTGGCGGATATTCAATACTTTAGAACCGCATTTGCCAAGCAGGCGGACGTGATGGGCGGGCGCGAGGCGACGAACGTCGTCGCGCAGGAGAACAACGCGATTATCGCCATCAACGGCGACCACTGCGTGGACAACAACGGGCCAGTAGTGCGAAACGGACAACTCTATCGCGAGGAGAAGTTTGCGGACGCACTCGTGATGAACTACGACGGCAGCATGCAAACCTATTCCGCCGACGCGCTGGACATGAACGCGATCAAGGCGAACGGCGCCTGGCAGGTCTGGACATTCGGGCCGATGCTGCTCAAAGACGGGCAGCCGATGACGGAGTTTAACAGCACGCTGATGAAGGCGAATCCCCGAACGGCGGTTGGATACTATGAACCCGGTCACTACTGCTTCCTCGTCGTGGACGGAAGGCAAGAGGGGTATTCGGTCGGCATGACGATGCAGGAGCTCTCGCAGTTCTTCTACGACAGCGGATGCAAGGTCGCGTTCAATCTCGACGGCGGACAATCGTCCGAAATGGTGTTCATGGGGAAAGTGATCAACCAGCCCTACGACGGCGGACGAAGCACGAACGATATCCTGTATATCACCACGGCGCAGTAAAGGAGACGCAAATGTTAAAAAAACTTCTTCCGCATATTTGCATCGTTCTTTCGCTGGTCACGCTGACGTTTCTCATACTGGATCAGTTTAACCCGACGTTTTTCGGCAAGCCGTTTTTCCATGTGACGCTGCTGATCTATTGCCTCTGCGTGCTGGCGTTTTCCGCGATCGTTGTCGCCCGCAGCAGAAGGAAAAAAACGCGCAGATAGGGTTAGTTTTGTTTGATTGCGGCGGTTCGCTGCTGAAAATGAATTGTGTTTTAACAAAAG
>CAYVAO010000233.1:0-4384 GCA_964448895.1 uncultured Christensenella sp. | reverse complement strand
AGCGCGCGCTTCCTCCGCCGTCCCGATCGATTATACCCCGCGCAAGTTTGTCAAAAAACCTTCCGGTGCGCGGCCGGGCATGGTGATCTACTCCACCAATCGAACGGTCTATGTAACGCCGGATTCCGCTCTGGTGCAGCGTTTACGCGAAAACGCGGAGCAAAAATAGCATTGCGGCAACCTTGCGTCAGGTGCCCCTCTTTTGTGAACAGTCTGTGGAATATCTTTAAGCCTCAACTCGCTTGATTGCGTTCAGTTTCCCGTTCGCGTATAATTGTGTCATCGATTCGATTGAAACAGTTCGTTTTTATTGAGTCCATCCTCTTGAACAGGAAGGAAATTCACGTGTTTTCACGCATTACGCAAATTTTTCAAAATCCGCTGCAGTTTCTCTACGTACTGCCGGCGATCATCATCGGCCTCACCGTTCACGAATGGGCGCACGCATACGCCGCCTACCGTCTCGGTGATCCGACTGCGCGCAACATGGGCCGCATGACGCTCAACCCGATTGCGCACATCGACCCGATCGGTTTTATCATGCTGATCCTCGTCGGATTCGGCTGGGCAAAACCTGTTCCGATCAATCCGCGCAACTTCAAGCACTTTAAGCGGGACGATATCATCGTTTCCCTCGCGGGAATTACGATGAATCTTCTCGTTGCGTTCGTCTTCTCTTTCGTCTATGTCGCGGGATTTCTCAAATGGGGCCTCGGCACAAACGAAGCGTTTACGAGCATCATCGGCTCCATCATCACAATCGATCTGGCGCTGGCAATCTTCAACTTGATTCCGATCTATCCGCTCGATGGATCGCATGTCGCGGAGAGTCTGCTCATGCACAAACTGCCACGCGTAGTCTGCTTTTAGCGCCAATACGCTCAGGTTATCCTGCTGGCTCTGTTGATCTTCGGCGCGTTTACCACGATGCTGAGTTTTCTCATCAGCGGCATTTCCAGCGGTTTCTTTTCCGTTGCCGCCTGGTTGATCAATTTGCTCTAAAAGGTGAGGCATGCCGTATACCGTTTCATTACAACAGTTTGAAGGCCCGCTCGACCTGCTGCTGCATTTGATTGAAGAAGCCGAAGTGGACGTAAAGGACATCTTCGTCTCCGAGATCACCGCGCAGTATCTTTCCTATATGGAACAGTTGGACGAGTTGGACATGGATACCGCGAGCGAGTTTCTATCCATGGCGGCAACACTTTTGTACATCAAGAGCCGCCAGCTTCTACCCCGCCCGCCGAAAGAGGACGAAGCGGAGGAAGATCCTGAGACGTTGCTAATTCGCCAGCTGCGCGATTATAAGGCATTCAAAGAAGCCAGCGAGCAGCTCAAGTCGCTTTTTGAGAGCGCCAAGGACAGCCACGTACGCCTACCGGAGGATATTCCCCTTCCGCCAAAAGAGGTCGCGCTGGACGGCGCAACGATGGACGGACTGTTTGCCGCGTTTCTGGAGATGTTAGCCCGCAAAAAAGACGCGCCGGAGATCATTCGCTCTCAGCACGTCAATCCGGATCGGTACACCGTTCGCACCCAGACCGCAAAGATTCGCTCGGTACTGCTAGAAAAACATGCAGTATCATTTGAAGAGCTTTTTACAGAAGACGCCGAGCGCATGGAGATCATCGCAACTTTTATGGCGCTGCTAGAGATGATTGCACGCGGCGAAATCCTGCTCAAACAAAAGGCTCCGTTTGCGCCGATTCGCATCAGCGCGGATAAGCTCCTTTTGGACGACGACAACTACGAATACATGGACGAGTCGGAAGACTAGTTTTTGAGGGAACAATGGAAGAAAAACGCGAAGAGAAACACAACGAGAAATCGCTTTGGCACAGAATTGAATGCATGCTCTTCGTGGCGGGCGATCCCGTCGCGATTACGGAGCTTGCGCGCGTATTAGATCTCTCGATGCCAAGCCTGCGCAACACACTCTCCGAAATGGAATTTTCCTATCGTGTCGAAGGTCGCGGGGTACAGTTGTTGGTGACCCATGACACGGCGCAACTCGTCAGCAATCGGGATTATATTGAGGATGTGAAAAAGCTCGTCAATCCGGACGAGACCAAGAGCGTCTCCCAGTCTTTGCTGGAAACGCTCGCGGTGATCGCCTATCGCCAGCCCGTCACCCGGTCGGACGTCGAGCGCGTGCGCGGCGTGCGCTGCGACTATGCGGTTACCCAATTGCAAAAGATCGGCCTGATCGTTGAAGTCGGTCGCAAAGATGTTGTCGGCCACCCGACGCTCTTTGGCACCACGGACAAATTCTTGCGCCAGTTTGGCATTCATTCGGTCGACGAAATGCCGAATTTCCCCTTTTACTCTCAGGAAATATTGGAAGACAGTTCGGAAGAGATTCCCGTCGTGTAATTAATTGACGCTTACGAAAACAAACCTCCCGCAATTTTGCGAGAGGTTTGTTTATGTTCTGCCTAGATTATAAAAGCGGAAGCATCTTAACATTGATGTCTTTTCCGTCCACTTCCAGCAGTGCACAGGAAGACTTGCTTCCACGCCTCGGCAGCGACAGACTGCCGGGATTCACGATCAAAATCTCGCCATCCGCCTGCAACAGCGGTTCATGCGTGTGACCAAAGAGCACCGCACCACAATTGTTTTCCCGCGCGGTATTGGCTAAATGATAGAGATTGTAATACGCGTCGCCATGCACGAGCATGATCCAGACGTCTTCCACGCGCTCGATGCGCATGCGCGGATAAACGCTGCCGACATCGTTGTTTCCCTTCACCGAGTAATACGGCACGTCGCCGAGAGCGGCGGAAATTCGCTCCGCATCGATCGCAAAATCGCCAAGATGAAAGAGCATATCCACGCGGCCCAGTTTTTCAACCGCGAGCGGAAGGCGCGAAAACATGTTGTGCGAGTCCGCAATCACCGCGATTCGCTTCATGCTTTCTCCTGATCCAGCACCGCAAGGAGCGCCTGCAGCGCATGTTTTCTGTGGCTGACGGAGTTTTTCTCCTCCGCGCTCAGTTCTGCAAACGATTTTCCAAACGGCGGATAGTAGAAGTAAGGATCATATCCAAATCCGTTGCTTCCGCGTGCCTCGGTAAGCAATATACCCTCGGCATAGCCCAACACGCAGATGGTCTCTTTTCCTTCTCGCGCGAGCGCGACGGCGGAGGCAAAGCGGCAGGTGCGCTGCTCGGTCGGAACCCCTTCCATGTCGCGCATGAGCTTTGTGTTATTATCCGCGTCGTTGTGGCCTTCGCCCGCATAGCGCGCGCTGTAAACGCCGGGCGCGCCGTTTAGCGCGTCCACAATCAATCCGCTGTCGTCTGCCAGAGCGGCGGGATAGCCGGATATTTTACGTACTTCTTCCGCCTTTTTGATCGCGTTTTCGGCGAATGTGCTTCCGTCTTCGACAACGTCGATTTCCAGTCCCGCTTGCTTGAGCGTGACCATATCCGGAAATTCCGCGCCGAGAATCTCAAATATTTCGCGCATCTTGTGCGCATTGTTGGTGGCTAAGATCAATTTCATGGGCAGATTATAGCAGAGTTTATCCGTTGCGTAAAGAAAAAGCGCATGCAAACGCTTGTTCTTATTTTCTTTGTGTTTTTCGTGATAGCGGGTGTTAAGCTACCCCGCCGCTATGATATAATGGTTCGACTAGTTTATGGGGGAACATCATGGATCTATCGATTTTAAACGACAGACAACGCGAGGCGGTCGAGACCACGGAAGGGCCGCTTCTCGTTCTCGCGGGCGCGGGCAGCGGAAAAACACGCGTGCTGACGCACCGCATCGCCTATCTCATTCAAGAAAAAGGCGTCGCGCCCTGGCATATTCTTGCGCTGACGTTTACGAATAAAGCTGCTGGCGAAATGCGGGAGCGCGTCGGCAGCCTCCTCGGCTCCGGCGTGAACGACATGTGGGTTATGACGTTTCATGCCTGCTGCGCGCGAATTTTGCGCAGTGAAATAGAAGCGCTCGGCTATGAGCGCACGTTTGTCATCTATGACGATGCGGATCAGCAGTCGTTACTTAAAAAAATCATTCGCGATCTAAATCTCAACGAAAAGGTGTTTACCCCGCGCGAACTCAGCAGCCGTATTTCGGAAGCGAAAAACCAGAGTCTCGACGCGCTGAATTATCTGCGCGAAGGCTACGCGCCAAAGGAAGTCGTCGCGGCGTTCCAAGCGTATCAAAAGCAGTTGAAGCAATGTAACGCGCTGGACTTTGACGATCTGCTGCTCATGGTGATGCAGTTGTTTGAGCGTTTTCCGGACGTGCTGGAAAAATATCGCAGCAAATTTCGCTATATCTTGGTGGACGAGTATCAGGACACGAACCTGGTGCAATATCATATCGTGAAAAAGCTTGCGAGCAAACACCGTAACCTCTGCGTGGTCGGAGC
>CAYVAO010000232.1:478-4392 GCA_964448895.1 uncultured Christensenella sp. | reverse complement strand
TGCAAACATTGGCGGCTCTATTGTAAGTCCCGGTTTCCCGTGCTTTTTCGCCTCTACCAAGACGCGAAGCGCGTAACTCTCCGGCTTACTGTAGACAAGCTTCATACGCTTCGGCGCAAACCGCGCCCGCTCCAGCGCGGAGAACAGCTCGCTTAGCGCTTCCGCAGGATAGATTAAAAAGAGCTTCCCGCCGTTTTTGAGCAGCGCAAACGCCGCATCCAAAAATCCGGCAAGACTGTCCCCTGCGTCGTGCCGGGTCAAGCTTCGCGAGGCGTTCTCGCTCATCTCCCCGCTGGTAAAATACGGCGGATTCATCACCGCGGCGGTAAACGTGCCTCTGCCCAGCAAATCCGGCGCCTGCGTAACATCCGCGCAAAGAAACTGGATATCCTGATGGTTCAGCGCCGCGCTCTTTTGCGCGAGCGCAACGAGGTCCGGCTGCCGCTCCACGCCCGTGAAGCGCGCGCCGGTGCTGACCGCGCAGAGTACGCAGATACCCCCGCTGCCGGAACCCAGCTCCACCACCTTATCCCGCGCACCCGCGCGCAGAAAAGAACACAGCCAGAGCGCATCCACCGTAAATCGCTCAAGCTCCGTATCCTGATAGAGCATCAGGCCATTGTGCTGTAAATCATCCAGTCGTTCCATGCTTAAAAGTATAGCATAATCCGTTTGTTTTTCACTCGGTTCATTGCTTGAATTCCCATGATTCCGTCTTGCTCTCCCCTCGTATTTACTGAAAACCCGTTGCGTATTCGCGCCTGCTTGTATTTGCTTTTTGATCGCACCATGATAGAATGATAGATATGCTTGATAAGGCGAAGGCGTGCGGAAGCGCATCGAAGGGAACAGTCGCATGATAACAAACGATCTGCAAAACCGTATTCATCTTGGCGACCGGGAGGCGTTCCTCGCGGTTTATCATGAATACGGCCCCGGCGTCTACACCTATGCGGAAAAAGCACTCGCTTCCGATTCGCTCGCAAAAAACGCAGTCCGGCAAACGTTTCTTACGCTCTACGACGAGCTGCTCACGAAATCGGAGGATTTCGATATCCAAGTCCGCATTCGCCAGCTCGCCGATCACGAAATCTATCTGCTCCAAATGATCGAAGGCCGGACGAATCCGCAAGAGGATTCGGTTCTTCCGATGGAGAAAGCGGAAGCGGAGCAGTCTTCCGCGCGTGATTTTGCGCAGGATATGGATCTGATGCTCAACCTGCCTTCTTTGGATCGCGAACGGAATTTCCGCAGACCACGCAGAGGCCTGTTTTTGCGCAAAGCAAAGAAGAACGCGAGCGCCCGTACCCCGTTATTTTGGAAGCTTTTGCTCGTATTGATCGATCTCTTCCTTCTTTGGGTGTTGGCGGGACTCTTGATGGGCATAGGCTACCTGCCCGCGGTCGACCTCGGCTACGCCTGGTTTAGCCGCGTGCTCTCCAACGTTTCGCTGCACCTAGCGTAGCAACCTTGGCGCGATGCGCCGGAAAGACACCATTTTACTATGATCGTACGCTTCTCTCTCGACACGGCGCGCCGAAATTTTACGCCCGTGGACAACAGATTTATATTAGATTATCTGCCGCACGCAAGCGAGCTTTGCGTGCGCGTGTATCTCTACGGCCTGATGCTTTGCTATGCGGGCGCCGGCGCGGAGACATCCGTTGGCGATGCGCTCGGGCTTTCCGATGCGGCAGTCACGGAAGCGTATGTCTACTGGCAGCAGCAAGGGATCGTTCGTATTCGCGGCGAAGCGCCGCTGATCGTTGAGTATCTCGATATCGAGCCTTCCGAGGCGGGCGGCGTCGTGCCCGGCAAATATGCCAATCTCGTCTCCGCGTTGGGTTCACTCATCGCGCCGCGACAGTTTGATTTTCGCGAGCTCAAACATGTCTACGATTGGATCGAAGTGTATGGTCTGGATGAAGAGACCGTTTTGGAGCTGGTCTCACACTGTATGGATCAAAAAGGCCGCCGCGTCTCCGTCAACTACATGGATGCGGTCGCGCGCACCTGGTCCGAGGCGGGCATCTGGACGCGGGACGCCGCGCAGGCATACCTCGCCAAATATGAGCTGAAAAAGCATGGCGCGAGCGAGATTTTGCGTCAGTGGAACAAGCAGCGAAAGCCAACCAAGGCCGAGACCGCGTTTTACGACAAGTGGATCACCGAATGGGGCTTTACGCCGGAGGCAATTCTCGCGGCGCTGCCAAAGCTCGCCGTCAGCGGCACGCCAAACTTTGTTTATCTCGACGAGCTGCTGGACAGCCTCCGAAAAGAGGGTCAGACGAGTCAACCGGAGATGGAGCGAGCGGACGCAAGAACGGCGGAAGAGCAGGCGTTTGCGCGCCTTGTCTTCGAGCGGGCGGGCAAGCTGGAACCCGCGACGCGCACCCAGCGCGCGCAGATCAGCATGTACTTGAAGGATTATGCCATGCCGCGCGAGCTTTTGCTCTTTGGCGCGGAGCAATGCAGAGGCGCAAACGAGCCCTTCGGCATGATGAAGAAGCTCTGGAACGATTGGCACGACGCGGGCATTACATCCATCGAGGCGGCACGCGCGCGGATGGAGACAAGGCCGCAGAGCTTTAGCGCAAAGCCGCAGCGGACAAAGACCGAGCAGAACAACCTGACGGACGAGCAGTTGGAGCACCTGCTGGTCGATCTGGATCAGGATATTGAATAACACCACCCGAATTGGAACAGTAGACGTATGATCAACGATCAGCTGGACAACCTGTATGCGCGCATCCGCGCGGAAGAACGCGAGGCGAGAGAAACACGTCTGCGCGAAGCTTACGCTCGCGCGCCGCGGCTCGCCGCGCTGGATCGCGAGCGTGCGCGGCTCTTCATCGATCTCGGCAAACGCGCAATCTCTTCGCAAGAGAGCAAAGCACGCCTTGCCGAACTCAATGAAGAGGAAAAACGTCTGCTCGCGTCGATCGGAATGCCGCAGGACGCGCTGGAGCTGCACGTTCGCTGCAAACTCTGCAACGACACCGGCTATGTCGGCTCCACCAACAAACCCTGCTCCTGCCGACTGATGAAGCGAGAGGCGCTGCGCGGGTCCGATGGAATCAACGCGCGGGAAACCTTCGCGAATTTTTCGACCGATCTCTTCCCTACGCCGGAACAGCGCAAGCGCACGGTAAACGCAAAACTCATCTGCGAGCAGTTCGCTTCGACGCTGCCGAACCCTGAAAAACCCAGTATCCTGCTCTTTGGCATGCCGGGTTTGGGCAAATCGTATCTCGGAAACGCGATCGCTTATGACGCGCTCTCCCGCGGAATCGACGCGGAGCGGGTCACCGCATACGCGTTTATTCAGACTGTGCTCCAGGATATTCGCGAGCAAACGCAGAAAGCCGCGCGTTACCAAAGCGTGCCGCTCTTGGTACTGGACGACCTCGGCAGCGAGCCCGTGATCCCAAACGTCTCGTTCGAGTGGCTGTTTGCCGTGGTCAACGAAAGAACGCTTGCGGGTCTCGCCACCGTATGCAGCACGAACCTGACGCTCTCGCAACTGCAAACGCGCTATGACGACCGCTTTATGAGCAGGCTTTGCGATAAAAACACCACGCAGGTGCTGCACCTGACCGGCGAGAATTTGCGGACGGTGAGATAACGCCTATGCTGTTACTTTGCGCAACCCCGATCGGTAATTTAGGCGACCTCACCCCGCGCGTGCGTGAGGCGCTGACCACCTGCGACGCGGTCTATTGCGAGGATACACGCAGAACACTGACACTTCTTAACCACATCGGCATCAAGAAGCCACTCGTGAGCTGCTATCGCGAAAACGAACACCAGCGCGCGCAGGAAGTTGTCGCAAGATTGCAAGCAGGCGAAACAATCGTCTATGTTTCGGACGCGGGCATGCCGGGAGTTTCCGATCCCGGCGAGGAGCTGATTGC
>CAYVAO010000232.1:0-468 GCA_964448895.1 uncultured Christensenella sp. | reverse complement strand
TCGCAAACACCCTGGCGTATAGCGTGCGGCCCGGCGCATCCGCCGTGCTGACGGCGGCGGTGAGGAGCGGGCTACCCGCGATGCCGTTTTCATTCTTCGGCTTTTTCCCGCGCGAAAAGAAGGCACAAAAGCAGCTTTTCGAGCAGCTCAAGCATCTGGACCATCTCGCGATCTTTTACGAAAGTCCGAATCGTGTCCAAGCGACGGTAACCGCTCTTTTGGAAGGGCTTGGCGATCTAGACGCGGCGCTGCTGCGCGAGCTCACCAAGCTGCACGAGGAAGTCGTCCGCGGAACGCTCAGCGAACTTGCCGCGCGCTATGTAGAGGTCGATCCGCGCGGCGAATGCGTGCTGTGCGTCTATTGCCGCGCCTCGGCGCAGGCCGCAGACGCGCCCGATTTGGAGGCTCTGCTGAAAAATCTGCTTTCCTCCGGCCTCTCCGTTCGCGACGCCGCCGCCGAAGCGGCAA
>CAYVAO010000231.1:0-4395 GCA_964448895.1 uncultured Christensenella sp. | reverse complement strand
TCCTTAAACAGGGCGATCCCTTCCGCGCGCGCGGGGATGGCGTAAACCACCAGCGCGTCCGCGCCGTTTTCGCTATAGTATTGCCCCAGTTTCACGGGGTCTGACACGTCGTTGAGGCCAAGGAAGTTGACCCCTTTGACCACGCGACCGTCCTTCACGTCCAGACATGGTATGATGCGTTTGGTGATCATGCGTTTGCCTCCGATATCGCTTCCGCGAGCTTGAGAGCGCCCGTATAGTATGCCTTGCCGATGATCGCGCCGTAAAGATTGAGTTCTTTCAGCGCGCGGATATCCTCGAGCGAGCTGACCCCGCCGGAGGCGATGAATCGCATCCGGTTCGACTCCATCAGGTCACGGTAGAGCGCGCGGTTTGCGCCCGCCATCGCGCCGTCGCGCGAGATATCCGTGCAGATGACGGTTTGAACGCCGATCTCTTCAAGACTCTTGCAGTAGTCCATGCCACTCAGCCCCGTCGTCTCCGTCCAGCCTTTCACCGCAACCATGCCGTCCCGCAAGTCTACGCCAACCGCGATGGCGGAGCCGTATTTCGCGACCATGTCCGCAACAAAACCCAGATTGTTTGCCGCAGCCGTGCCAAGGATCACGCGGTCGACGCCTGCGTCGAGATAGCGAAGAACCGTCTCCTCGTCTCGAATGCCGCCGCCGAGTTCGACCGAAAGTCCGCTCGTGCGGATGATTTTGGATGCAACGTCAAAATTCGGCGTGCCGCCACACTTTGCGCCTTCCAAATCCACAATGTGGAGCCATTCCGCGCCCGCCTCGCGAAATTCGCCCGCGAGCTTTGTCAAATCCTCGCTGTAGACGGTCATCTTCGCATAGTCACCTTTGTAGAGACGCACCGCCTTTTTTTCGTATAAATCGATTGCCGGTAATATGATCATCTATCGTTCATTCCTAACTGTTTTCTTGTTTTTATTCGGTTCCCTCGCTGAACGCGCGGAGGATGCTAAGCCCCACCTTGCCGCTCTTTTCGGGGTGAAACTGGCAGCCAAGCACGTTTCCGCTCGCGACCGCCGCGGTCAAGTCCGCGCCGTATTCCGCGGTGGCGATCGTCGCTTCTTCACAGTTTGCCGCATAGAAGCTATGCACAAAATAGACGCAGTCGCCGTCACTCAGATAGCGAAACAGCGGATGCACGGGCGTTTTCAGCTTCAGCGCATTCCAGCCGATGTGCGGAACCTTGAGGTGTGCCGGGATCACGGGCCGCATGTCGATCACATCTCCCGCGATGAGCCCAAGCCCCTTGTGCTCGCCGTATTCAAAGCTGCGGTCAAACAGCATCTGCATGCCGAGGCAAATGCCCAGCAGCGGCTTCCCCGCCTTTGCCTGCTCGATCACGACCGCGTCCAGCCCCGTCGCGCGGAGTTTTTTCGCCGCGTCCTCAAACGCGCCGACGCCGGGAAGGATAATCTTGTCCGCCGCGCGGAGATCTTCCGCGTTTCGGGTCACAATTGCTTCCGCGCCAATCATCGTCAGCGAGCTTTTCAGGGAAAAGAGGTTGCCTACCCCGTAGTCTACGATTGCAATCATGTTATAACACGCCCTTTGTCGAGGGGATTTCGTCCGCATACGCGGGATCGATGGCGACCGCCTGCTTCAGCGCGCGGCCAAGCGCCTTAAACATCGCTTCCACGATGTGGTGCGAGTTTTCGCCGTCCAGCTGCTTGATGTGGAGCGTAAGCCCCGCCGTGCGGCTCAGCGCGAGAAAAAATTCCTGTACCAGCTCGGTATCAAACGTACCGATCTTTTGCGAAGGGATATCCGCCGTGTAGCGGAGGGTTCCGCGACCGGAGAGATCGACCGCGCAAAGCACCAGCGCTTCGTCCATCGGCAGAAGTTCGCTGCCGTAGCGCACGATTCCGCGCTTGTCGCCGAGCGCTTTTTTGAGCGACTCGCCCAGCGCAATTGCGATATCTTCCACGCTGTGGTGATCGTCCACATCCGTATCCCCCGCGCAGCGCAAAGCAAGATCCCTCCTCGCGTGCCGCGCAAAGCGCGTCCGCATATGGTCGAGAAAGCCAACCCCGCTGACGACATCGCTCTTACCTGTCCCGTCGAGATTCAGCGTCAGTTCAATCTTTGTCTCCGCCGTGTCGCGCTTTGTGGTTGCCGTTCTCATAAACCTGTGCTCCCTTTCTCGCTTAAGATGTCCCGAATATTCGATAAAAGAATCTGCATCTGCTCACGCGTACCGATCGTAATGCGGCAATAATCCTGAATGCGCGCTTTGGTAAAGTGCCGAACGAGTACGCCGCGCGCTTTGAGCGAGCGGTAGAGTTCCTCTCCGCTGACGCTTCCGCTCTTTGCAAACACAAAGTTTGCCGAGGAGGGCAGCACCGTGAAACCAAGATCACTTAACTGCTCCGTCGTCTCCGCGCGAATCGCCATAATCGTCCTCGCGTTCTCCTGATAATACGCGTCGTCCTCGATTGCGGCGACGCCGGCTGCCTGCGTCATACGGTTCACATTATAGGGATTGATGGAGTATTTCACCGTGTTCAGGTCACGAATGAGCGCTTCGCATCCGATGCCGAACCCCAGCCGCGCGCCCGCGAGCGAGCGACTCTTGGAAAACGTTTGTATCACCAACAGATTATCATATTTTTGCACGAGTGGCACACAGCTTTCACCGCCGAAGTCGATATACGCCTCGTCGATGATCACCACGCGATCGGGATTGCTCGAAACGATCTCCTCAATCTGCCAAACGGGCATGCAAACGCCGGTCGGTGCGTTGGGGTTTGCGATCAAGACATGCTCGGCAATCCCCAGATAATCGCGATAATCGATCGAAAAATCGTCCTTCAGCGGAATCTCTCTGCTTGGCACATTGCAAAACCGCGCGTAGACGGGATAAAAACCATAGCTCACGTCCGCAAACGCAAATGGATTTTTTTCATCTCCAAACGCGAGAAACGCAAAGTAGAGTATCTCGTCCGACCCGTTGACCGGCAAAACGTTTTTCGGCTCCACGCCGTAGAGCTTCGCCGCCGCTTGTTTGAGCAGCGTGCACTCCGGATCGGAGTAGAGATTCAGCCTGCCTGCCTCGTATTCCGCCGCCGCGACCACGCGCGGAGACGGCGCAAACGGGGATTCGTTGGTATTCAGCTTCACATATTGCGTGTCCCTCGGCTGTTCGCCGGGGGTGTACGGTGTTAGCGTCGCATATTTTTCACTCAAAAACCGGCTCATGCGTCTGCCTCCGTCTTTCGAATCAAGGCCGCGCGCGCGTGCGCTTCCAGCCCTTCCGCGCGGGCAAATACCGCGATCTTGTCCGCGAGTTCCGTCAGCGCATCCCGCGAAAAGTAGGTGTACTGCGTCTTTTTCACGAAGTCGTCCACGCTCAGCGGGCTGGAAAACCGCGCTGTTCCGCTGGTCGGCAGTGTGTGGTTTGGTCCCGCGAGATAATCGCCCAGCGACTCCGGACAATCGTTGCCGAGAAACACGGAGCCAGCGTTTTTCACATAAGCCAGATACCGCTCCGGCTCCCGTACGCAGAGCTCCAGATGCTCCGGTGCGAGATCGTTGGCGAGGTCGACGGCACACAGCAGGTCACTGGTTACGATGATCTTGCCGTTGCTCTCAATCGAGGCTCTTGCAATCGCCTCGCGCGGCAGCGTTTGAAGTTGGCGCTCCACCTCCGCGCTGACCTGCTCCGCAAGCGCGCGACTGTTGGTAATCAGCACCGCGGAGGCCATCGCGTCGTGCTCCGCTTGGCTGAGCAGATCCGCCGCGACGAACGCGGGTGTCGCCGTCTCGTCCGCAATGACGAGTATTTCGCTCGGCCCTGCGATCATATCGATCGCGACCCTGCCGAACACCTGCCGCTTTGCCTCCGCAACAAACGCGTTGCCCGGGCCTACGATCTTATCCACCTTCGGCACGCTCGCGGTGCCATACGCCAGCGCTGCGACGGCTTGCGCCCCGCCCGCCTTGAAGACGCGATCCACACCCGCGAGCTTTGCCGCGGCAAGGATGGGAGACGCGATCGTGCCGCTCTCGTTCGGCGGGGAAACCATCACGATCAGCGAGCAACCCGCAAGCTTTGCCGGAATTGCGTTCATGAACACCGTGGAAGGATAGCTTGCCGTGCCTCCGGGGATGTAGAGTCCTACTTTTTCGATGGGCGTGATCTTTTGCCCCATATAGACGCCGTTCGGGCGCTCCAACCGAAACCCTTCACGCAGTTGCAAGCTGTGAAACGCGCGGATATTCTCCGCGGCTGCCTTCATCGCATCCAGCAGTTCCGCCGGAATGGAGTTGAGCGCCGCGTCCATCTCCGCCTGCGTCACTTCCAACCCGGTCAACTCCGCGCGGTCAAACTTCTTCGCGTATTTCAGCAGCGCGTCGTCGCCGTTTTTTGCCACGTCCG
>CAYVAO010000230.1:0-4396 GCA_964448895.1 uncultured Christensenella sp. | reverse complement strand
CGGCTCCTATAACGCGGGCGGGGCCTATTCGCGTCCGGGAGGTACGGCGTACAGCGGACCTTTTGCGACGGAGTTTGCGCGCGCGCGCTCCTTCATCAACCAAAACAATCTCGACGCGGCGCAGGCGATCCTAAACAATGTAACCGTACACAACGCGGAGTGGAACTATCTTTCCGGCGTGATCTTTCTGCGGCAGGGCTCTTCCCAGCGCGCGACGGAGTGCTTCGGACGGGCCTATGACGCAGAGCCGGACAACGCCGAATACCGCAACGCCTATCTGTCACTGAACAATTCCGGCCGGGCGTATCAACGCAACACCGCAGGAAACATGGACGCTTCACCCTGTTGCGATGTTTGCAGTGCGCTGATGTGCCTCAACTGCTGCTGCGGCGGGGATTGCTGCTAAAGAGAAACAGAGTATCACAATACAAAATGCCGCTGAGAGCGGCATTTTGTTCGTCACGATTCTATTTTGCTTTTATGGTTACGATTCTACGGCGTCGATCACCAGATCGCATTGGGACAGGATATCCAGCGCCTTAAAGTACTTGTTCTCCAGCGGAATCCAGCGTTCCTGAAACATCACGAGCGCGTCTTTACCGTTTCGCGCCAGAATGCGCTTTGTTTGCAGACCGGACTGGATGCGGCAAAAAATCTTGAGATCATAAAAAGGCGACAGCATCGGATGCAGGCTGTATGCGCCTTCGATGATCGCAACCTGCGTTGGCGATACGGCGACCGGAGGAACAAGCACATCTTCGTGGCAGTCATATTTTTGCACTTGCGCCGTCTCACCGCGGGAAGCGGGGAGGAGCACTTCGGCTAAAAACCGCTCCGCGTCCACATTGCCGCCGGGTTGCGCGAGGCGCTGCGGCGTGCGCATCTGCGGTTGGAGAAAATAGTCGTCCAGATGAAACACATTTGCGTGCAATTGATTGCCCAAATGCGAGGCAAGCGTGGTCTTGCCTGCGCAGCAGTTGCCGTCTATGGCGACCAAGACGCGGGGCTTTGATTTCAGCAGCGCGGCTACACGCGAAGAAATTGCGAATTCGGCTTCACTGGACGCGAGAATCTGGCTCGTATGGGGCATGATGGGGTTCTCCTTGTGCTTGCTGTATCGCTGGGCGCGATCGAGTCCTGAAGAGTATTATAACACAAGAAACCGGATGAAATGAGGAATCGAACAATGACATTGGAGACGGAACGACTGCTTCTGCGCGAAATGACACAGGCGGATTACCCCGCACTGGCGGAGATCATGCGGGATCGCGAGGCGATGTTTGCCTATGAACACGCGTTTTCGGACGAGGAAACGCAGGCTTGGCTCAACCGCATGCTGGAGCGATATCGCATGGACGGTTTCGGTCTCTGGGCGGTGGTGCTGAAAACATCGGGTGAGATGATCGGTCAGTGCGGACTAACGCGACAGGACGTTTCCGGGCGGGAAGTGCTGGAGATCGGCTATCTCTTTCAGCGAAAACACTGGAAACAGGGCTACGCAATCGAGGCCGCGCGCGCTTGCAAGGCGTATGCGTTTGATACGCTCCACGCAAACGAGGTTTATTCCATCGTTCGCGACAACAACGTCGCCTCGATGAACGTTGCCATAAGAAACGGGATGACGATCCGATGCCGCTTCATCAAGCACTATTACGGAATCGATATGCCGCACTTTGCGTTTTCCATACGGGAAGAAGAATATAAGAGGAACAAATAAAAAACCGTCCGCGGGGTTGCGGACGGCACTGTGACAAGCAAAACAGGATCAGTTGAGGGCGAGATGGTTGCGAAGACGCACCCAGTGAACCGCGCCGTCGACCGGTTGACGCTCGTTTACGCGAAGCGTGAAGAATTTTCCTTTGCGGCGGAAGAGCTCATATTCGATCATGCGTCGGTAAGCGGGCGGCGCGACCGCGGTCATAATCGACCCGGAGAGCGCGACAGGAACCGTCGGCTTGAGATGAAGCGCGTCCGAAACAGCGATGATGCAATCCGCGGCATGGCTCGCGGCGCGCGCGGCATAGCGAAGGGCGATCTCGTCGCCGGTCTCTACCGCCGTAAAGAAGAGCCCGATCAGTTGGCGCGCTGCTTCTTCATTTTGAATGCGCGCGGCGGAAGATAAAAACGCATCGGGCGACTTGATATCAAACAGGGTAAAGTAAGCGTCTTTCAACGCAGTATAGGGCTGAGCGAAAAACAGATGACGATACACACAGCGGTAAACGAAAGCCGCGATGTCAAACCCGCCGCCGATGTCTCCGCTGAGTACGCCGATTCCGCCGAACTGCGCTCGCTCGCCCTCCGCATTCATACCCGCGCAGGTAACGCCGGAACCCGCGGAATAACAGATGCCGACGCCGTTGTCGATGCCCGCCATGACGCCGAGGTACCCGTCGTTGCAGACAAAGGCGTGAACGAGCCCGCGCGCGGCGAGCGCGCCCTGCAGCGCAGCCGCTTCCTCCGCATAATCCGCTCCCGCAAGGCCAAGCACCGCATCCGCAACCTGACCGAGCGCATAACCCTGCGCATCAAGCAGCTCTTCCGTTTCGCTGACAATCAAGCTTGCCGCGTCTTCCACTCCGCCCGGGAGCGTTTCGTGGTTGCTTGCGCCGCCGCGGCGCGCGGCAATCACCATACCGGAAGCATCGAGCAGGCGGTATTCGGTCTTGGAATTTCCGCCATCAACGGCAAGATAGCATCGTTTTTCGTCCATGATTGCAATTCCTCGCAGCGAAAGTTAATCGATCTATGACGACGGATCGTTTTCATCCGTTTGATACGGGTTATTGCGGAAAGAAACGGGGAAGCAGAGAGCGGTTTTGCTCCAGCATCTCCTGTAGGCAGGGAATTGCCCGATCCAAATCGGCTGTGATGGGATTGCAGGCCAGCGCACGCTGCGCTGTTTGGCGATCTCCCGTCAACGCCGCTTCCACGGTGAGTGTCTCGTATGCTTTCACGCTTGTTAATAGCGAACGCAGTACGGGGGAAGGCGAAACGCTGAGCGGCACGCGACGAATCGCGTCTTTTTCGACATAGCAACAGGTTTCGATGACGCTGTTGTCCGGTAAAAAGTCGATGACACCGCGGTTTTGCACGTCGATTACATGATAGCCGGGTTCCGCGCCGGAAAGAGAAGCGATCAGCGCAATGGCGGCCTCCGAATACAGATGGCCTCCGCGCTCCGCCAGCATGGGTGGAACGGTGCGATTCCGCTCGTCCGCATAATACGAAAGCAAACGGGTTTCAATATCCACGCAAGCTTCTCCGCGTGTTTGCGGAGCCGCTTTCTGCTCTGCCAGCTTTCGGCCGTGATAAAAGAAATATTGCAGATAATCGTTGGGAATCGCGCGGATCAACTCGATGATCGGGCGATAATTCTGAATCCATGCGTCCTGTTGCGCGGCATGATCAAGCATGCGTGCGTCCAGCAGCTGCGGCAAGACATTTTCTCCGCCTACGTGAAGCGCGGTGACCGCGCCGCAGTGGTTGAGGGACACTGTTTCAAGGCGAACCTGATCCATCGGTAACTCAAGCAGTTTAGAAACGCGTTCCTGTGTTCCGATTGGGAGATTGCATAAACCAACCGCCTTGAGATGCGTATGATTGAGCAAAAACTCAGTTACGATGCCGGAGGGATTGGAGAAATTGACGAGCCAGGCATCCGGCGCGTTTTGCTCGACGGCTTTTGCGATCTGCTCCATCTGCGGAATCGTCCGTAGCGCGTTGGTAAAGCCGCCGATTCCGGTCGTCTCCTGACCGACAAAATCAAACCCGAGCGGGATTTTTTCGTCGCGAATACGTGCCTCAAGCCGGCCCGCGCGAATTTGCGTGACCACGAAGTCCACGCCATCCAGCGCGCGCGGCAGATCCGTCGTTCGGGTGATGCGCGGCGACATGCCGTTTTCCAGCAGCACGCGCTCGCAAAACTCGCCGACGATATTGAGCCGCGATTCATCGATATCGCTCAAACGCAGTTCGTCCAGCGTTATACTATCTTTGCGGCGAATGAGCCCCTGCATCAATTCCGGACAATAGGAACTGCCCGCACCGACAATCGCAAGTTTGATACCCATATTCGCCTCCTATGGAAAAAAGAGAAGATGATCGAGTGCTATGTAATAGAATATCGAATGGTGACACCTGCGAAGCACAGTAAATCGCTCGCATGCTTGAATAGTATATCACAGTTCAATTTTCTCTTGCTATCTTTCTGTAAAAAAAATACGTTGTGATTTCGTCGATTCATGTAACAACGAGAAACGTGTGTGTCTTGGCGAGCAAATTGGATTTCGGGTGATGAGGATCGCGGAATGTAAACGATTGCAAGAAAACATGAGTATTACAAAGTAACATCTTTGGTAGTTCTGCGCATCTTCCTTAATGGTACATTCTCGAA
>CAYVAO010000229.1:2552-4405 GCA_964448895.1 uncultured Christensenella sp. | reverse complement strand
CGATCTTCTGTGCGATTAAGCAGCACATCGTTTGGTACAAACGGCTCCTTCATCGCGTTCTCAATCACGGGATGGCGACCGTTGATGATCTTGATCCTCCCCTGCTGGTTCCACTTCGGGCGGCAATATTGGTTGTTGCTCGCGACTTCCGCAAGGGAAACATAACAATCCAGCTCTGCAATCAACGAACCATTGACCTGTAATCTGCCCGTGCAATTCAACAGAACTTCGCGTATCGCGTTAAACAGCTCGTTTTCCAATAAAACCAGTCGGTCTTTTGCGCCGAGAATCTTTTGCTCCATCTCTTTGAGTTCGGGTGTTACAAACCGCTCCGCATTGGCGAGCGTTTGCTTCCGCTCGTATTCGTAAGGAACCTGCGCGAGATACGACTTTGTAACCTCGATATAATATCCGAACACGCGGTTATAGCTGACACGAAGGGATTTGATCTTTGTGTTTTCGCGCTGTGACTGTTCAAAATTTTCCAACCAGGATTGCGAATTTTCCGCGATGCTGCGAAGCTCGTCCACTTCGGCATTGTAACCTGCGCGGATGAATCCGCCGTCCTTCAGCGTTGCCGGCGGCTCCTCCGTAATCGCGGTAAGAAGCAGGTTGAGCACGTCCTCCATCTCGTCCAGATCGCGCGCGATGTCGCTCAACGCCGTGCTTTCGCTTGCGCGAAGTGTTTCTTTGATGATCGGGACGCGCAGGATGGTTTGCGTGAGCGCAACGCAGTCCCGCGCATTGACCGACCCGTAGACGATCTTGCTGCAAAGGCGTTCAATATCGTACATGCCGTGCAAAAGCTCTTGCAGCTGTTTGCGCTGGGAGAGATTCTCTTTCAGCGCGTCAACAGCGTCCAGCCTGCGCTCGATCTCCTGAATCGATTGCAGCGGGCGGTCGGCCCAGTCCCGCAGCATTCTGCCGCCCATACCGGTTTTAGCGTGATCCAATAGATGGATCAGCGTATTCTTCTTGTTGCCGCCGAAGCGAAGCGGCTGCGTGAGTTCTAAATTGCGCCGCGTGGTCGAGTCCAGCACCATATACTGGCTGCGACTGAGCAGGCGCATGCCGTGGATATGCGACAGCGCGTTTTTTTGCGTTTCGTCGAGATATCGCATCAGAGCGCCCGCGGCGGAGACGGCGTATGGCGCCTCGTCTACGCCAAAGCCGGAGAGCGAATTCACGCTGAAATGACGCTTCAAGATATCTTTTGCGCTCTCTGGTAAAAATGCGCTCGCACTGTATTGCTCTAAATAGTAGGTGGACGAAATCTGCCGCGATAGAAGCTGCTGCAAAAACAACGAAGGCTCCGCGATGATCTCGCGCGGGCGGATTCTTTCCAGCTCATCAAGCAACGCAACCGCAGGTTGTTTTCCGCTCAACTGCAAAAGATAGAATTCGCCCGTCGATACGTCTGCATAAGCGAGGCCAATGGCGCTATCTCCTGCCGCGATGGAAGCGATATAGCTGTTTTGTCCCTCTTCCAGCATTCGGTCCTCAATGACCGTGCCGGGTGTGATGATGCGGATCACGTCCCGCTCGACAAGCCCCTTTGCGAGTGACGGGTCTTCCATCTGTTCGCAGATCGCGACCTTGTAGCCTTTTTCAATCAGCTTTGCAATATAGTTGTCGACCGCGTGATACGGGACTCCGCACATTGGCGCACGTTCGCTGAGCCCGCAGTCCCTGCCCGTTAAGACCAAGTCCAGCTCTTTTGCGGCGGTCTTTGCGTCCTCAAAAAACATTTCATAGAAATCGCCTAGGCGAAAAAACAGCAGACAATCGCTGTATTTCTCTTTGAGTTCCAGATATTGCCGGATCATCGGCGTCATCGAAGCAGGCTTTCAGTC
>CAYVAO010000229.1:239-2542 GCA_964448895.1 uncultured Christensenella sp. | reverse complement strand
TTATATCGAATCAAACCGCCGTGCAGTGCTTGCAACCGCCGCAGCCGCTGCAATCGCCGCTGCACCCCTGGTTCGCGCTCGTTTCCGCGCCGATGCAGGCGTTGATTTCGTCGTTGACCGATGTGAGCACGGTAGAAAACGCAGTTTGCGCGGCGATAAGCTCGCTGTAAAGCGGGCTCTCCTTGAGCTGCGCTTCCAGTCGATCGATGTCGTTGGTCAGCGAAACCGCCTGCAGATCGTCTCCCTCTTCATCCGCTAGAATGCTGATGAGGCGATCGCGTTTTTCATTAAGTTCCTGCATGAGCGCCGCGATTGCTTCGTTTTGTTCAAAATCGCTCTGTGCCTGCTTCATTTGCGTAAATTCGCAAGAATTGGCGAGCGCCAACCCCAGTTCTCTTGCCAGTTCAATCAATTCCATATATCCTCCGTCTTTCGGTTCATTATTTCTTTATTGTTTTATACGTCCGCGCGTTTCCCGAAAAGGGAATTCTTGCGAACGTTGGTGATCGTAACCGGCACATATTGCCCGATCAACTCCGGCGAACCGGCAAAATACACCATCTTGAAGTTGGAAAACTTGCCGTAGCAAGTTGGTTCGTGCTTCGTATCGCAGTCCTCTACGTGGACGATGCCCGTTACTCCAATATATTTTTCGTTGTTCTCGCGCGATTTTCTTTCCTGCAATTCGTTTAAGCGTTGCAGTCGTTCGCGCTTTACCACGTCCGGTATCTGGTCTTCCATCGTCGCGGCACGGGTGCCCTTTCGCGGAGAATACTTGAAGGTGAACGCGGAGGCAAACCCCACTTGATCCACTAAATCGAGCGTTTCGAGGAAATCTTCCTCTGTTTCGCCGGGAAATCCAACGATGATATCAGTCGTCAGCTCCACATCCGGCATTGCGGCGCGCAGCTTTTGTACGATCTCCAGATATCGCTCGCGCGTATATTTTCGGTTCATCCGCTTCAAAATCTCGTTTGATCCGCTCTGCATCGGCAGATGCACATGATGGCAAACGTTTGAATAGCGCGCCATAGCGTCGATCATTTCGTCGGTCAAGTCTTTCGGATGAGACGTCATGAATCGGATGCGCGCAAGCCCTTCCACCTTGGAAACCTCTGCCAGCAGTTTTGCAAACGAAGCGTCCGGTAAGTCTTTGCCGTAGGAGTTGACATTTTGTCCCAGCAGCGTGATCTCGCTGTATCCTTCCGCGACCAGTTTTCTTGCTTCTTCCACGACCGCTTCGATCTCGCGAGAGCGTTCTCTTCCGCGCACATACGGCACGATGCAATAGGTGCAAAAATTGTCGCAGCCATAGTTGATGTTGATAAAGGCGTTGATCTTTCCCGTACGGATGCTTGGCAGATCGTCTTCGATTTGAATATTGTTTTCGTCCACCGCGAGCGTGCGGCTGCCGGATTCCGCGCCGTCAACGAACGAAGGCAAGCGTGAAAGCAGGTTGGTTCCGAACACAATATCCACGAACGGAAAGCGTTTATACAGTTTTTCGGCGACCTCCTGCTGCTGCATCATGCAGCCAAAAACGCCGATGATGAGGTTCGGATTTTCGTCCTTTTTCTCTTTTAGCGCGCCGATATTGCCGAACACGCGCTTCTCTGCATGATCCCGCACACAGCAGGTGTTAAAGAGAATCAGGCTCGCGCTTTCCTTGTCCTCGGCGCGCGAAAAACCCAGCGTTTCCAGCAATCCCGCTGCTGTTTCGCTGTCTCTTACGTTCATTTGGCAACCGAAGGTTTCAATATAATACGCTCTTGAGCCGTGACTGGACGGCTCGCGAAAAGGCGATTTTTCTTCCATGTTAGTACACTCCATTTCAGCTTGCTCCATTATAGCATGATTTATCAAATCGAATGAAAGAATTTTGTGTTTTCCGTGTTGACAATTTTATAAGCTTGTTGTATATTATGAAAGTCGCGAAAAGCGGTGCGTGCCATCTTCGGGGTGTAGCGCAGTCCGGTAGCGCACGTGCTTTGGGAGCATGGGGCCGAAGGTTCGAATCCTTTCACCCCGACCAGAAGTGGCCCCGTGGTCAAGCGGTTAAGACACCGCCCTTTCACGGCGGTAACAGGAGTTCGAGTCTCCTAGGGGTCACCACCACCAAACTGTGCGACCTTTGTGGGGCCTTAGCTCAGTTGGTTAGAGCAGTCGGCTCATAACCGATCGGTCCGGGGTTCGAGTCCCTGAGGCCCCACCAATACGCCCCAAGAGTTCGGGAACGGTATGGCCCGGTAGTTCAGCTGGTTAGAACGCTAGCCTGTCACGCTAGAGGTCGTGGGTTCGAGCCC
>CAYVAO010000229.1:0-229 GCA_964448895.1 uncultured Christensenella sp. | reverse complement strand
TTTGCCTCGGTAGCTCAGTTGGTATAGCAAGGGACTGAAAATCCCTGTGTCGATAGTTCGATTCTGTCCTGAGGCACCATTATTTCGCTGATGTAGCTCAATCGGTAGAGCAGCTGATTTGTAATCAGCAGGTTGCGGGTTCGAGTCCCATCATCAGCTCCATGTGGAGGGATTGCCGAGCGGCCAAAGGGAGCAGACTGTAAATCTGTTGTCAATGACTTCGGTGGTT
>CAYVAO010000228.1:0-4406 GCA_964448895.1 uncultured Christensenella sp. | reverse complement strand
GAACACGCGGGCGGACTGCTGCGCTTCCGTCGCGATGCGTACAGAGTCGGTACGGATATAGGAGATCAAACCGATCGCGCCTTTTCCGCCGATATCGATGCCCTCATATAATTGTTGAGCGATCATCATCGTACGCTTGGTGGTGAAACCAAGTTTGCGGGAGGCTTCCTGCTGGAGGCTGCTGGTCGTGAACGGCGGCGCGGGATGACGCGACTTCACGCCCTCCTTCACCTCGGTAATGGTAAAGAGCTGATCCTGAATGCGCGCGAGCACTTCCTTCGTGTCCGCCTCGTTGCAAAGATCGCGCTTGGTGCCGTTTTCGCCGTAATATTTCGCGTCAAACGTCTTTTTGTTGGTGATATCGCGCAGTTTGGCGGTGATGTTCCAGTACTCTTCCGGCACAAAATCGCGAATTTCGTTCTCTCGATCGCAAATGATGCGGGTGGCTACGCTCTGGACGCGCCCAGCCGAGAGGCCCTTGCGCACCTTTCTCCAAAGAATCGGGCTGATCTCATAACCAACTAAGCGATCTAAGATTCTTCGCGCCTGCTGAGCGTTGACCAGTCTCATATCGATGGCGCGCGCGCCTTTGATTGAGTTTTTCACCGCGGTGGACGTGATCTCGTTGAACACGATGCGGCACTTGCTCTTCTCGTCTAGATTGAGCACCTGCGCCAGATGCCAGCTGATGGCTTCGCCTTCGCGGTCAGGGTCGGTCGCGAGATACACTTTCTCGGCGGTCTTCGCCTCTTTGCGGATGCGCTCCAACACATCGCCTCTGCCGCGCAGGGTGATGTACTTCGGCTCAAAATTGTTTTCAATCTTGACGCCGAGCTGGCTCTTCGGCAGATCGCGCACGTGTCCGTTGGACGCGACCACCTTGTATTTATTTCCTAAGAATTTACCGATCGTCTTGGCCTTTGCAGGCGACTCAACGATAACGAGTGCTTCTGGCATAATCTTCCTCCCGCCGGATCGCGCGTTTTAGGCCTGTACGTGTGATAGACGTACATTTTCGTCCGGCAACTGCTTCATTATTCCGAATTAATGCAATTCTGTCAAGATAAAATTTATGAATTGACTCAAAACCGCTAAGAATTCAGCGTGATTTTTCTCCATTTTTCGGTTTGAAACGTTTTTTTATCGTCTGCTTGTAACGCATCCGGAAATTTCTTCTATTATATACACTCTCGTGCAAATCGAATTTTCGAACGTGAAAAAGCATTCAAGCGTATCGTTTTATCTTTTATTTCATATGGTGTTCTCTTGTCTCCGGTTGATCCAGAAATACTGTTTTATGTATTGATTAAACTGTTTATTTGATTAGATGTCTTTCAGCCTTGTTCGGCTGGTATCGATGCCGTATCGTCTGCCGGGCAGCGCCAACACGATTCCTGAAAATTGAAGCACAGTCAAGTTCGCGTTGAGCGTACCAATCGGCAGCGGCAGCGCGTCGCAAATTTCGTCAAAGCTCATCTCGCCGCTCTTGAGCAGACGGCAGATGGCGCGCTGATCTTCCGGCAGCGAAGAGAGCAGCACAATATTCGCCGGCGGCAATGTTTCGGCGGCAACGTGCAGACAGGAGTACTCCGCGAGGATGTCTTCCGGAGAAAAGACGGCTTTTGCCTCGCCGCGCACGATCATTCCGTTTGGCCCCGCGCTCATCTCGTCGCCAATGCGGCCCGCAATGGCGAACACATCCCGTCCCTGATCATGCGCATATCCCGCGGTAATCGAGGTTCCGCTGCGCTCCGCCGCCTCCACCACGAGGGTGCCGTGCGCAAGCCCGCTCATCACGCGGTTACGAATCGGAAAATGATATCGTTCCACGCGCTTGCCCGGCAGAAATTCCGATACCACCGCGCCGCGCTCAATGATCTCTTCATAAAGACGCTCGTTGGATTGCGGATAGACGACATCCACCCCGCAGCCGAGCACCGCGAGCGTCGGGCAAACGGCGTTTTTTGCGTCCAGCGCGCCGCGCGCCGCGCACGCGTCGATTCCTTCCGCCATGCCGGAGACAACCAAAGCACCGGCGGAGGCGAGCTCGCACGAAAATCGCTTTGCGACCTCGATTCCGTACTTGGTCGGGTGTCTGTGGCCAATCACCGCGATGGAGAGCTCGGGATCAGGCTCAATTGTTCCGATATAGTACAAAACACTCGGCGGGTTGGGAATTTCCGCAAGCAGTTTCGGGTATCGTTCGTCTCCGGGATAGGTAAAGCGAATGTGCTTCTTGTCCATCAGTTCAAGCATCCGCTCTATAAACCCAGATTGATTTGCTTCGTTGAGCCGCTTTAGCACCGTCTCCGGCAATGTGGAAAACGCCTCGTCGCCGTCCGCAAAGGCGACTAGTGCGTTGATCATCGAACCAAAGTGTTCCAGCATACGCTGTGCTGTTTTTGCGCGATACTCTATGCCGTAGTTCAGCCAAAGCCGCGCTCTTTCCTCCGCCGTCGTCTCATGCGCCATAGCGTTACGCTTCCCTTCCGCTCTGGTCGAGACTGCGGTATTGGATCGCCTCCGCATAGTGCCGAAGCGCAATCTGTTCTTCGCCTTCTACATCCGCAATCGTCCGCGCGACTTTCAGAATACGCTGGTAGGCGCGCGCGGAGAGCTTCAGCTCCGCATACGCGCGCGCAAGCAACTGCTCGCTCGCGGGATCCGGCGCGCAATAGCGCTTGATGAGCTTTGCGCTCATCTGCGCGTTGAGTAGTATTCCGTCTTCGGCAAAGCGCTTTCTTTGCAGTTCCCGCGCTTTCTCCACCCGCGCGCGGATGATTGCGGAAGGTTCCCCCGCCGCTTTTTCGGAAAGCTCTAAAAACCCGACCTCCGGCATCTCAATCTGGATGTCGATGCGATCCATCAGCGGCCCGCTGATCCTGCCGCGATAGCGCTCAATCTGGCTCTTTGCGCAGCGGCAAGGGTGAATCTTGGAACCAAAGTTTCCGCAAGGGCAGGGATTCATCGCGGCGACGAGCACAAACTCCGCCGGATACGTCGCGGTTGCCGCGGCGCGGCTGACGGTGATGAAGCCGTCCTCCAGCGGTTGGCGCAACGCCTCCAATACGTTATGCTGAAACTCCGGCAGTTCGTCGAGGAAAAGCACGCCGTAGTGCGCAAGGCTGATTTCGCCCGGCATAGCGCTCTTTCCGCCGCCGACGAGCGCCGCCGAAGACGCGCCGTGGTGCGGCGCGCGAAACGGACGCTCCCGAACCATGCCGTGGCCTTTTGTCGCGCCCGTAATCGAGTGTATCTTCGTAATCTCAAGAGATTCTTCGTACGTCAACTGCGGCAGGATGGAAGGAATCGCGCGCGCAAGCATGGTCTTGCCCGCGCCGGGCGTACCGATCAAGAGAATGTTGTGTCCGCCTGCAACGGCGATCTCCGCCGCTCTTTTTGCGCCCTGTTGTCCTTTGATTTCGCTAAAGTCTGTTCCGTAACGCTGCTCATACCCCTGCCAGCGCTCGGTCGGGTGCGGCGTGATCTCCGCGCTGCCTCGCACATGATCGCAAAGCTGGGCAAGCGTAGAAACCGGTAATACCTGAATGCCCTCCACATACGCCGCCTCTTCCGCGTTGCCTTCCGGTACGGCGAAGATCGTTTCCCCTTTGGAAAACGCGTCGATCACCATCGGCAGCACGCCCGCGATCGGGCGAACACCGCCATCCAGCCCCAGCTCGCCAAACGTAACGAATGCGGGCGTGGTATGCGCGCCAAGCTGGCCGGATGCGGCGAGGATGGAGAGCGCAACGGGCAGATCGTATACCGCGCCTTCCTTTCGCATATCCGCGGGAGCTAGATTGACCGTAATCCGTGCGGCGGGAAAGATGTATCCCGCGTTCTTGATCGCGGCGCGCACGCGCTCGCGGGACTCCTTCACCGCGGCGTCCGGCAGGCCTACAATTTCGAAACCGGGCAATCCATTTGCGATATCCGTCTCCACCTGTACGGCGTACCCGCCGATTCCGTTGAGACCGTGACTCTTGATGCGAGAAAGCATACCGTGCTGTTTTTCCTCTCCGGCAATTCCGTTTTTTACGGTTATGCTCAGTATACACGAAAAGCGCCGGCTTGTGCGGCGCTTTTTCGACAAAATTCGACTCGATTTTTACGCTTGCGGTTGCTCTTTCTGCCCCTGTGGTTTCTTGGTGAACACAAACAGGCGGTTGCCGACATAGTTGACCACGATTGCGACCGCCGTGGCGATGAGTTTCGCAACCGTGTCCCCTTTGAGGAAGCCCGCCAGAGCCTTCGGCATCCAGCCTGCAACCCATTCGTTGGTGACACCAAACACCTCGCGGCAGAGCCAGATCATGCCGAGCGAAACGCCGAGGGACGCCAGATTGACAAGCAGAAACAGCGCAATCTCGCGAAACGAGCGCGTTCGCTGCTCGCGAAACGTC
>CAYVAO010000227.1:0-4487 GCA_964448895.1 uncultured Christensenella sp. | reverse complement strand
ACTTCGTCGGAGAAGCGCGCAGGTATTATGCCAACATCATCGGCAAATACGGCCCGCAGGTGCAGTCCGCGCTCAAGAAGGTCGCAAATTTCGACGTTCGGATGATCTGCCCGCTGCACGGGCCTGTTCATCGCAAGGACTTTTCGGCGTATATCGAAAAATATCAGCGCTGGAGCACCTATGAGCCTGAAGAGACGGGCGTAATGCTCGCCTATGCCTCCATCTACGGAAACACGGAGAACGCGGCGGAAATTCTCGCGAGCCGTCTGCGCGACCTCGGCATTCAGGTAGAGGTGTTTGACGTTTCGGTGGTGCCGATGTCTGAGATTGTCGCGGCCTGCTTCCGCTATAGCCACCTCGTCTTCGCCGCGACCACCTATAATGCGGGCGTGTTCATCACGATGGAAGAGCTGATTCACGATCTCGTGCTGCACAATATTCAAAACCGTACGCTCGCGTTCATCGAAAACGGTTCCTGGATGCCCGCCAGCGGAAAACTGATGCGCGAAACGCTCGCGCCGCTCAAGAACATGACCGTGCTGGAAGAGACCGTTAGCCTCCGCTCCTCGCTCAAGGAGGAGCAGCTTGCGGAGGTCGACGCCATGGCAAAGGCGATTGCGAACACCATGGTTCTGCCGAAAAACGAAGATGTTCCCATGGGCGAGCTGGACAAGACTTCGCTCTTTGCGATCAGCTACGGCCTGTTTGTGCTCACCGCCAAGGATGGCGAGCGCGACAACGGCTGCATCATCAACACGGTGATTCAAGCCACCAGCACGCCGCTTCGCGTCACATTTACGGTCAACAAGTCGAATCTAACGCACGACATGGTGCTCAAGACGGGGCTTTTCAACCTCTCGATTCTCACAGAGCAGTCGAAGTTTGACGTCTACCAGCGCTTTGGTCTCAAGAGCGGAAAAGACGGAGACAAGTTTGCGGACTACACCGCCTTTGCGCGCAGCGTAAACGGGCTGACCTACATCACGGAGGGTACCAACGTACTCCTCAGCGGCAAGGTGATCAACACGCTGGATTGCGGCACGCATACGCTCTTCCTCGCGGACTTGACCGAGGCGAGAAAGCTCTCCGGCGATGCTTCCGTCACCTACGACTTCTATCATAAGAACATCAAGCCGAAACCCGGCGCGGAGGCACAGCAGAAGAAGGGCTGGCTCTGCACAGTCTGCGGTTATATCTACGAGGGCGAGGTGCTTCCGCCGGACTTCATCTGCCCCGTCTGCAAGCATGGCGCGGAGGTGTTTGTTCCGCTGGGGTCTACCGCCGAGGCGAAGAAACCCGAACCGGAACAGAAGCCGGAGACGGTGAAAGCAACAGAACCTGTGAAAGCGGAAGAACCGGCGCAGACGGAGACGAAGAAAAAAGGCTTTGTCTGCACGATCTGCGGCTATGTCCACGAGAGCGACACATTGCCGGACGACTTCATCTGCCCGATCTGCGGCAATCCCGCGAGTGTCTTTAAACCGATTGAGTAATCATTACACCCATGGCGCGGCAAGCTAGCCGCGCCTTTTTTTGTATCCACACATATTTTCATTTCATTGCAGGGATTTTGCGCGTTCGATCGTGTTATTGGTATAGTAAGCCCGTGAGCTGGAATCTTTCAGGAAAGGATCACACACTTTAGGTACTGGAATGGAAAGAAACAACACGCCAAACCCGCGGGAAATCACCCGGATTGTGGAGACATACGCAGATATGCTTCTTCGGCTTGCGTTGAACCGGACACAGAACATCTCGGAAGCGGAGGATATCGTGCAGTCGGTGTATCTACGCTTGCTGCGCGCGCATCCGCAGTTTCGCAGCGCGGCGCACGAGAAAGCCTGGCTTTTGCGCACGGCGATCAACCTCTGCAAGGATTTTAAGAAATCAGCCGCTTATCGATCGAATACTTCTTTGGACGAGTCGACGACCGCCGAACTATCGCCGGAGACGACAGAGGTGCTGGAGGTGGTCAATCGTCTTCCTGAGGCGGATCGCTATGCCGTGTATCTGTTTTATTTTGAGCGAATGTCGATCCGTGAGATCGCCTACGCGTTGAATGAGAAAGAAGGCACTGTGAGCGCAAGACTGAGCCGCGCGCGGAAAAAGCTGAAAACATTGCTGAAAGGAGAAGGCTATGAATCGTTATGAAGCGGCATTTGCCGGTGTACACGCAACGCCGGAGTTCAAGAATCGCTTGTATGCGCGGATCGATCAGGAGTGCCGGACGCTGGCGAACGCACCCAAAACGCCTAAGCCGATGTTCAGCAGCAAGCGAAAAGCGCTGTTGATTTGCATCGCGGCGGTTCTCCTTCTGCTTTCCGCTTGCGCGGCCTATGCGGTGTATTGGAGCAGCACCCAGCGGGCGAAGGAGTATACGCAAAGCGAGCAGGCAACGGATGATCGCCTCGCGTTGGCAACGCGTATGGCGGACGAAAGCATTGCGGGAACGACGTTCTTTTCATCGATTGAAGGCACGGCGGAGGTCGACGGACTCTCGTTTGCGCTGGTTGGCGTTTGCTTCTATCCGAATGAAAGGCCGCCGGAAGTGCATCTTGCGTTTAACGCGAGCGATACAAAGACGAATGACGAAAGCAGGCTGGTTGACTTTGACTATGTGCTGACCGTCGGCGGAAAAGAGTATCCGGCGTACGCAAAGGCGGACGGGACGGTGCGCGCGCTGCCGGCTATAGCGATGGCGGATACCACGATGCTTGGCGCGGAGTACGAAACATGGTTTCGCGTCGACGATCAGGAGATCGTATCCGGCATGCCGATGACGCTGAGTTGTACGCTCTATGATTGGGCGGAGGATGGTCAACGCGGAGAATCGCTTGGCAGTTTCTCGCTGGATTTTGTCTATACGGTACCGACCGAGCAGATTGCGCTGGAACGGGAGCGCTTGATCGAGAAAAATTTGGCGTACTTGGATGAACAGGCACAAAATCAGTCCCAAGCGCTGGCAAACCTGCCGGACGAGATGACGCAGTTGAATATCACGCAGGAAGACTATACCTTTACAGATGCGCAGGTAAGCAAAGACGGCCTTTTACTCGGCGTAACAAGGGTGACGGACGGCTCCGATGCAGCCGTGTTTTACATGAATGGCTATCGACTGGAAGCCGAACCGGTCAGCCATATCTTCACGCCGGATACGGCGCGACCGCGTCAGGATACCGCATGGGAAGTTGAATATTTCGGGACGTTGGAGACCATCACGCGATATCCTTGGTATGTTCCGGTGGACGAGCTGCCGGAGACGGTGTTGATCGCGGTCCTGCGCGACGCAGGAACAGCGCAGCGGACAAGAGCCGATGTCAACGGCTACTATGAAGGTGAAACGATCGACTATGCGTGGAATGCGGTGGATTTTCTGTTTCGGATCAATCCACGCACGGGTGAAATCACCTTGCCGAAGGATGATACGGAACGAGATGCCTGGCGGGAAGAAACGCTACGCCTTGCCGAAGACGGACGAAACAACGACCATATCGCGGCCTTGACAGGCTCGCAAACGGTCAACGGCGTTACGATGTCGCTTTTCCAGCTTTACGTAAAGCCCAACAACGGCTCTGTTTATATCGATTGTATGGTTGGCGGCATGTACTATCCGGGTGAGCTGATGATGGACATCATGCATCTCACCATCAATGGCGTAGAGCAGGATACGACGAATGCCGAGGAGCGCATTTCTCAATATACTGGGTTTTCAAAGGAGCATGCGAATGAATGGGTCAGGAGCTATGGCGGTTGGCAAATTCACGATGATTGGATTGCGGGGCAGGACTTTGGCCTGTTGCTGCCAAGAAGCACATGGCAAAACGATTTCACGATCCGGCTCCAGATGGATGTTTATGACCGGGACGAGGACTGGAACCGCGTGTTTATCGGCTCGTTTGATATTACCACAACGGTAAAAAAGGAAGATATCATATCGGGCCCGCCGGAACAAATCTATGACTTGCGGAAATAGTACAACATGCGAGATAAGTACAAAAAGGGGGTCTGTCCAGTTGGACAGACCCTCTTGTGTTACTTTCTTTATGCCGACTGCTTGGGTTTCTTTGCGGCCTTTTTCTCGCCGGTGCTCTCCACGAGCAGCGGGGGGCAGACCTTTTCGATGACATCCTTCGTGATGCGGCAGAAGCCGATATCATCCCGCGAGGGAATATCATACATGATATCCAGCATCACGTCTTCGAGAATGGCACGGAGGCCGCGCGCGCCGGTCTTGCGTTCGATGGCTTTCTTGGCAACGGCTCTGAGCGCCTCTTCGTCGAAGCTTAGCTCCACGCCGTCCATCTCAAACAGACGCTGATACTGTTTTGTCAGCGCGTTCTTTGGCTCGGTGAGGATGCGCATGAGCGCGTTCTCGTCGAGGTTTTCCAGCGTGACGATGATCGGCATACGACCGACAAACTCCGGAATCAGACCGAACTTGAGGAGATCTTCCGGCAGGATGCTCTTGAGCGTCTCGCCGACGTCCT
>CAYVAO010000226.1:0-4493 GCA_964448895.1 uncultured Christensenella sp. | reverse complement strand
AACGCACAGCGAGCGCAGTTGAAAGACTGCGCCCGCTGTGCGTTTATCGAGAGTGACAGCTTTGACCCGAAAAAACGGGATTGAAGTAAGTTTTCAGGTAGAAATGACGAATAATTGCATTGCTGGTCTAGCGTGTGTTTCTAAAAGCACGGTGGCACGGGATCGGTGTCTTTTTCACCACTTTTTCGTCACTGCAACCTTGAAATAGCGCTACTATTCTTGCGGTTTTGTTTCTCAAACCGGTAGAAAATCCACGCACCCTGTACTCGCCGCATTTTAGAGAAACACTCTATTTTCAAGCAACTCGTACATTCTACTGCTCTTCTGACAACCGCATCATTCGGTAACCAATTCCCACATGCGTTTGAATGAGCTTCTGTCCAAGAGGAAGCTCTATTTTTTTACGCAGCGTCGCCATATAGACACGGAGTGAGGGTGTGTCGTTTGGAAGCGTATTCTGCCAGATCTCTTTGAGGATCAGGTTATGCGTGAGGACTTTTCCAACGTTGTGTGATAGAAGGCACAGCAACTTATATTCGATTGGAGAGAGATGGATTTCTTCATTGGAAATGAATACACATCCCGCTGCATAATCGATTTTCAGTCTTCCGTTTTCAAAGACAGATTCGTTTGCCGAACCGTGTTCCTGCATAAACTGTACACGACGGAGCGCAACACGAATGCGCGCAAGCAGCTCATCTACCGAAAACGGCTTGGTCAAATAATCGTCCGCGCCCGCGTCGAGCGCCTCAATCTTGTCCGCGTCGTCGCTTCGTGAACTCACAACGATAATGGGCATCTGCGACCAGGCGCGCGTTTTCTTGATGATCTCTACACCGTCAAGATCCGGTAGCCCCAAATCCAGTATCATGATATCCGGCTTTTGCGAAAGCGAAGCTAGCACAGCAGCGCCGCCGGTTTCAACGGCTATCTGGCGGTACTGTTGGGATTCCAACGTCAGCGAAATCAGGCTGCGGACGGGCTTATCGTCTTCAACGATGAGAATCAATGGTTTATTCATCCTGCGTCACCTCCGCTTTGGGCAGTGTAAAGGAGAAGATGGAACCATGCGGTTCGTTGTCCCGCACGGTGATCTCGCCGCCGTGTGCGACAACAATCGCGCGGCAGAGCGCTAGCCCTAACCCAAGCCCGCGTCGCGCATCCCCGCGCACGCCTGCGCTTGTAAAAAACATGTCGAACACGCGCGGCTTTGCGTCCTCGGCGATTCCCGGACCGTCGTCCTGAACACTGATGCGAATCAAATCGCCCTCTTCATTGGCGGAGATGGTAATGTGAGAGCCGGATGTCGTGTACTTTATCGCGTTTTCCAATAGATTAAGCAGCACCTGCAAAATCAAAGGTGCGTCCATTTGTGCAAGCAGCAGGTCGTTTTTCATCTCGGTGCGGATGACATGCGTCTCCCCGCGCCGCCCGATGCGGTTCAGCGCGGCCTCCACAACGTCCGAAACCAGCTCCGGCTTGAGATTCAGGCGAATGGAGCTGTCGTCCATACGAGTAATCGAGAGCAGATTTTCCACAAGATTGATCAACCAGATGGAATCGTCGTAGATGTAGCGATAGATCGGTTCGCGCTCCGCTTCCGGCACAGCTCCGCGCAGCAGCATTTCCGCATTGCCGGAGATGCTGGTGAGCGGCGTGCGAAGGTCGTGCGAGATCGCGCGCAACAGGTTTCCGCGCAGTTGCTCCTGCTGTGCTTTTAAAGCGAGCGACTGGCGGGCCTCGTCGGCAAGCTGTTTATCCAGCGCGAGACCGCACTCGCCAAGGATCGCGAGGCAGAGACTCTGCTCGAATGAGTCGAGGGAACGAGCGAGTTCGATGCCCGCTACCGCGCGCACAACGCCGTGTCCGCGCACGGCCAGGTATTGGCAGCGCGTGCCGGGAAAGATACCCGTTCCCGCACCGGAACGTTTGTTGTTTTCCAGCGTCCAGATTGCAGCGACGCGTTCTTCCTCGGAAAACAACGCTTGATTCACGCTGTCCGGTGGAAACAGGACGGGGTGCAGCAAAACACTGTCTTCGACAGGATAGAGCAGAGCCGCACTGCCTATGAGCGCGTGCAGCTGCCGCGCGGTTTCCAACAAAATCTCATCCGTGCTGTCCGATTGTTGCAGGTTTCGGCTGGCGGTAAGCAGCACCTCGGTGCGATAGGCTTTCTCAGCATTATCCCTGGCCTGACTGCGTGCCTTCGCCGTGATCGAGCTAGTCAACATCGCGACGATTAACATAACGATGAATGTAACCGGATAGCCGGGATCGTACGTTAACAGCGTAAACCGCGGGTCGGTGAAAAAGTAATTAAACGTCAAGACACTCAATACCGACGCGACTAATCCATAGATCATGCCGTCCGTGAAAAATGCAGTAAGCAATACTCCTAGGATATACAGCGTCATGATGCTTGCTTCCGTAAACCCGAACAAGCGCAATACAAGCCCCAGCGCCGTTGTCGCAACGAGAATGGCGAGTTGAATGAAAAACGAGTGCAGGGATAGAACCCGCGTTCGCGCGTGCGGCGCACGGGTGCCCGCCGGTATTTCCTCCGGAACGAGAAAGAGTTCAACGCCCGGCAGTAATTGTGCTAGGCGGCGCGTAGGATCGCGGCGTTGCACAAATAAACCCGCAAGAGAGGAAGCTCTCCCGATAACAATCTTCGTTACCCGCGCTGTTTTACAAAACTCCGCAATTTGTACCGCAATATCCGCACCGGCGGATACCGCTTGTTCAGCGCCGGCTTTTTCCGCTAACTTCAAATTGCTTTCCAGCCTGCTCGACGATTCCTCACTCAGCGCGGTAGGAACCGGAGGCTCGACATATAGAGCCGTCAGTTTTGCATGATAAGCACGCGCAAGAACTGCACCCGCTTCAATGACCCGCGCATTGTTGGGTGAAGACGAGATGCAGATTAAAACATGCTCTTCGCTTTGCCGCGGTTCTACTGGCAAATTCTGCTCCTCCAAGCGTTGAGTAACTCGATTTCTACGCATAGAATATCACTTTTCAGAGCGTTTGGTGAGAGAATTTTGCGCTTGCGGGCGCAGAGGCGCATGCCGTTTCCAAACGAGATAGAGCAGCGCTGCGGCAGGCAGCGGCAACAGACAGCAAAGAATCGTCGTTGTCTTTGATACGGCATTTGTCGTTGTGCTTCCGACGGCGAGTATGGTTACCGCTACTGCATGAATATCCAAATCTCCTCCGTGCTCCACACAGGCGCGGTGGAATACTCCGTCGATTTGGACAGTGTCGCCGCGCTTGCCATATCCACCGATCACTGAGATTTGTTTTGTCTGATCGGCGGGTACATAACAGCCGATGGTGTTGCTGCCGTCATAAACGGCGAGCCAGGCAAAGTCTCCGCGATAGAGAATATCACCCACAACTTCGCCCGTGTAAACGACGGATTGCCCGTCGTAGTCCTTCGCGCGATCGATTAAATCATTGCTGGAAACGCTGTTATCCTGTGCAAGCGCGACTGCTGGAAGGATTAGCAGCACAAGCGCTGTTATAAAGAGTAAGGTTTTTTTGTACATACCTGTGTCGCCTTTCGAATCACATAAGAAACCAGGGCAAAAACGGAGAGGAACTCCAGCCGGGCCAACCACATGATCGCAATATACACAATTTTGAGGAACGTCGGCATAGACGCGGTTGTGATCCCGATCGAGAGGCCTACGTTGCCCGTTGTGGAGGCGGACTCAAACGCCGCCATGCTCAGCGGATATCCCGCAAGTAATCCCGCAAGCGTTCCAATGCTGAATGTCGCGATATAGAGAACGACGATCAGCGCGGCGTTTTTCACGATGGAGTCGGTGAGCACGATATCGCGAATATGGTGATATTTTTGCTCTTTGACCCTCGATTCCGGTAAAACCATACGGCGCACTTCGCTGCGAAGCGCGGTGAAAAGAATGCCTGTGCGCATCCCTTTAAAACCACCTGCCGTCGAGCTTGCGCTGCCGCCAAGCATCATTGCAATCGTGATGGCGAAGAGCGCAATATCGCCCCATTCATAGTAGAACTGTTTGGCGTATATCGTCATGAAACCCGTCGTCGTATGTCCCGAAATCAGTTGGTAAAATCCCTTGCGAAACATCGAAACCGCATCCGGATACACACCGTCTTTCATCAATCCGAGCGTGCATAGAAGCACTGTGATCGTTAGCGTGACGGAAAACGTTACGGTTTCAATGTTTTTACGCAGTTCCCGTGTGTTCCCTGAAAGCACCGCGTGATGCAGCGCAAAGTTGAACGAACCGATCACGAAAAACACGACGGTGACAAGCTCCATCAGCGTACTGTGATAATACAGAACGCTCTGGCTCATCGGGGCAAAGCCGCCCGTACTCCAGGCGGACATGTTCATCCAAAGCCCGTGCAAGAAGGCTCGATCCAACGGGAGTCCGGCTACAAGGGAAGATATTGTGAGCGCAACGGTACCGCTCGCGAGATAAATCAGGCTGCTCTGCCAGATGCGC
>CAYVAO010000225.1:0-4494 GCA_964448895.1 uncultured Christensenella sp. | reverse complement strand
CAACGGCAGAACGTCCGTATTGCAGTACTTGCTCTATGACAAGGCGTTCGGTCAGTTCCAGTTTGGCGAAGCTTCCGCAATCGGCCTGATTTCCGCGGTCACGATCGTGATTCTCACGGCGCTGCTCAACCGCATGTTGAAGCTGGACACCGTGGAGAAGGGAGGAGCGGACGAATGAAGCATCATCTGCAAAGCAAAAAAGCGGGCGACGTCATAGCGCAAGTGGTCATCTGGACGATTCTTGCGGTTTCACTCATCCTCTTCTCGGTTCCGTTTTTATTCATGATCACAAACTCCTTCGAGCAGTTTAGCTTCGTGCTGCCGTATCCCCCGAAACTGATTCCAACCCAGCTGAACTTTGCGGCGTACAAATATGTGCTCTCGCAGCCGTTTTTTCCCGTCGCGGTCAAAAACAGCGTAATCAACACGGCAATCACCGTCGTGCTCTCCGTCTTTATCTCCACGCTGTCCGCCTATGGCTTTGCGCGGATCGATTTTCCGGGTCGGGAGCCGCTGTTTAAGATCTATCTGTTCACGTTAATGGTGCCGAGTTTCTTGAATATCATCCCGCAGTTCATCATCTTAAAGGGCATCCACATACCGGGAACGGAACTCAATCTGATCGGCACTCGCGCCGGGCTGATTCTAGTCTATGTCGCCACCAACGTCTGCGGACACACATTCTTTTTGCGAAACTTCTTTCGCGGATTGCCGGACGCGCTGTCGGAATCCGTCATCGTGGACGGCGGCGGACACGGGGCAATATTCTTTCGTGTGATGCTGCCGCTCTCCAAACCTGCCATCGGTACCATGAGCATATTTGCGTTACAAGGGTTCTGGGAGGAGTATTTTACGGCTAAGGTGCTCGTCGGGGCAAACTAGTCGATGATTACGCTGCATAATCTCTAGCAGCGGTTGCACGGGCAATACGCAACCCGCTGGGAGTGGGTGTTTGCCGCGTCGATTCTGGCGCTGATTCCGATTGTCGTGCTGTTTGTGCTGTTCCAAAGAAAGCTCGTCATCGGCGGTTTGACGCAAGGCTCTGTCAAAGAATGATCCACAGGTCAAGCCGAAGAATTCGGCCGACCGCCAACTAGAAATTTTTAGAGAAGTTGACTGGTTCGATAGAACCGGTCATGGAGTAATAGATCTATGAAAACGATCAAGCAACAAACGGCATTCTGCCGTCCTGATCGCGCGCAATACCGGATCGGAGAACCGGTCCGGATACTGTTTTCATCCGCATCCGAAGTTCCCGCTGTCACATCCATTCGTGTTTTCCTTCTTCAGCGGGAAATCGACTGCAGCTGGACGCAGGAAGATGGCGTCATCATGCTTGCGCCGCTGGAGCCTGGGAATTACGGTCTGTCAGTGGTGAGCGAAGATGGTGTGTATGAAACGGCGTTTGACGTTGTGGAATCCGCGAAATCGGTCATCCGCTATGGTTTTTTGTCCGATTTTTCGCCGGAGGACGACGATCTTGCCGATGTGGACTGGCTTTGCAGACTGCATGTCAACGCGGTACAGTTCTATGATTGGATGTATCGGCACGACCGGCTGATATCGCCGGAGGAAGAATACCTGGATCCGATCGGGCGCAGCAGCTCGCTTAGAACCATCCACCAGAAAATCGATGCATGCCGGAGCCGCGGGATGCGCGCGTTTGCCTATGGCGCGGTGTATGCCGCAACAAAGGAGACCGTTTCCGCGCAGCCGGACTGGGCGGCGTATACCATGGACGGCGACCCGATGGTGTTTGCCGACTGGCTGAATTATATGAATATCTCTCCGAACAATGGTTGGAGTCAATATATCGTAAATGAGTTTCGCAGTGCTGTGGAGTCGCTGGGATTCTCGGGAATTCACTTGGACACCTACGGCTTTCCCAAGCGGATCTATGCGCACAATGGCACGAGGGTGTCGTTTGAAGACGTGTTTTTACCTTTGATCAACGCGGCGCAAGAGGCGGTCTCGTCGGTGGATGCGGAGAACGGCGTAATCTTCAACGCGGTCAATGACTGGCCGACAGAGCGGATCGCCCAAGGCAAGCAGGATGCGCAATATATCGAAGTCTGGCCGCCGCACGACACCTATCACGACCTGTACTGGCTGATACAGAAAGCAAAGCGGCTCGCGCCGGAGAAATCGGTGGTGCTGGCTGCCTATATGAAGCCGTTTCAACATGCAACCGACGGGGAATCCATCGTGAAAGCGGAGCACGCCTTTTGCCTTGCCAATGCAGTCATCCTCGCATCCGGCGGCATCCAGCTCGTGCACGGCGAAGAAGAGAGCGTGCTTTGCGACAGCTATTATGTCAACCACGCGAAGTTAAGACCGGAATTTACCGGAACTGTGGTTCGTTATGCCGATTTTCTTGTGCGCTATGCGCAGCTGCTGTATGATGATACAGGATATGATGTTTCGATGACGGCGGGCGGAGGCATCAACGAGGACGTTGTCGCGACGGCGGATCATGCGGTGTTTTCCGCAGATGGGAGATCGGACACCGTATGGATGATGCTTCGGGAATCCGCAAATCGTCTGGTCATACACCTGATCAACCTCACGGGAAACGATGCGCTCTGGAACACGCCGAAGAATCAGCCGCAGACTGTATCCGGGATTCAATTGTCGCGTCGGCTGGATGCTGAGATCACCTGCGTCTATCACGCGTCGCCTGATCTGGATTCGCTCGGCGCGGTCAATCTACCGTTTCTTACCCGCAGTTCCGCGTATGGGCGCATACAGGAAATCACCCTGCCGGAACTCCGCTACTTTTCGACGATTTGGATCGAATGGGAGTAAACGCAACATGCTTTTGCACTATGACACCAATGTTCTGCCGCGCGTACGCATGATGGGCCGCGTGCGGTATCACGAACCTTGGTGTCATTTTTCGCGCGTGATCGACGAGTATATCCTCTATATCATCCGCGATGGGGACATGTATCTCGAGGAAGACGGAAAAAGAATGCACTTAAAAGCAGGGGATTCCCTGCTGCTGGAGCCGAATCTGCCGCATGCGGGCTATAAAGCCGCCAGTTGCGATTATTACTATGCGCATTTCAAGCACGACCGAATGGAGCGCATTCCCGACGATGCGCGCGCGATTGAAGTCGCAAAAGAGACGCGAAGGAAGTCGATGATCGGCTATAATCTGGACGAGGTGGACCCGACGGACCCGATGATCTGCATTCCCAAGCGATTTAGCATCTCGGGGTTGGAATATCGTCAGATACTGCACACCGCCGTCGAAACATACGATCGACGAGAGGAACAGTATAAACGCGTTGTCTCCACGCAGCTGCATTTGCTGCTGATGATGATCGCGCATGAGTACCTGAACGTTGCCTGCGCGGAAGAGGACTCCAAGCGCAAGAAGTCGGATGTGGCGGTAGACAGCCTGATTCGCTACCTCAACGCGCACTACACGGAACAAATCACGAGCGGGGAGATCGCAGAACGCTTTGAAATGAACTTTGATTATCTCAACCGGGTGTTCTCCAGCGCGACCGGAAGCACCATCTTTTATTACATCAACATGTTGCGCATCAGCAACGCAAAACAGCTGATTACGACGACCAACCTGACGTTTGCAGAGGTGGCGTATCTGGTCGGCATCGAGGATCGGTACTATTTTACGCGTTTGTTCAAGCGATACGTTGGCATGACGCCGACGGAGTATTATCGCGCGGCGCATTCCCTGCCATCCAAGGAGGGGGATGTGGTATGAGCGCATTCGATCATGAACCGTTGCCGAAGCGAACCGGGTTATCTTTGCTTGCGCATGTGACGATCTCGCGATTGCTGACGCTGATCGCGCTGAACCTTCTATTCTGCCTGACAGCGCTGCCGATCGTGACACTGCCAAACGCAATATCCGCGCTATACCGCTGCATCGGGTTGGTGCTGCGTGAGGAAGAATTTCCGCTGTTCAAAACGTACTTCAAAGCGTTTCAGAGTGAGTTTTTCAAAACACTTGCAGCCGGGTGGACGGTTCTGATTCTCCTGTTTGGCGCGAGCGTGTGCGCTGTGTTCTATTGGTCGGTTCGTGGCGACGCAGCTCTATTGTTTGCGATGATGTGCGCCGTGCTGGCAATCTACCTCTATGCGGTGTGCTGCAACCTGTTCTACATGCTCTCGCGCATGCGTTTGTCCGTTGGAGCGCTGCTGAAAAACGCGTTCTTGCTGGTTTTTCTGCAGCCAATCAAGAAAACGGCGGTTTGTCTGATCTCGCTGCTCGTTCTGGGTGCGTGCGCGTGGTGGTTTCCGGGAACGCTGCCGATCGTCGTACTGATTGGCTTCTCGCTTGCGGCGTTGATCGCATGTTATGGCGTGCGAGATAAAATTGAGCAGAGCGTCATTTCGTAACAGCACGCGATGCAAAGCGATAGCAGAAACGAAATGATATTGTAATAAAAAAACAGATGAAGGATAACAAATGAAACAAGCCTGGTGGAAAGAGCGGGTATTTTACCAGATTTACCCGCGCAG
>CAYVAO010000224.1:0-4508 GCA_964448895.1 uncultured Christensenella sp. | reverse complement strand
GGCGTGAGGGAAATGCCTTTGCTGCGGAGTTCGTCCATCTCTTCCAGCAGTTTTTCGGGGGCGATCACCGCGCCGTTGCCGAGCACGTTGACGACTCCCTTGCGGAAGATACCGCTGGGCAAAAGATGCAGCGCAAACTTGCCAAATTCGTTGACCACGGTGTGGCCCGCGTTGTTGCCGCCCTGATAGCGCACGACTACGTCGTAATCCGCCGCGATCAGGTCTACCATGCGGCCTTTTCCTTCGTCACCCCAGTTGATTCCTACGATTGCACAGTTCATTTCTACCGCTCCTTTCCAATTTGAAACCTTATATCAGCAGCACCGCAAAAATGCGAAACCGCAAGTTGACTAATTCTGCGTCGTTCGCGCGTAAACGTCGTTTCCCAATAGATCAAACGTCATAACCACGGGAAAATCATGTACTTCCAGCCGGTAGACCGCCTCCGCGCCGAGATCGGCAAAATCGACGAGTTCGCAGGCGGTGATGCGCGTGGCGTAGAGCATGCCCGCGCCGCCGGTCGCCGCTAAATGCACTGCGCGGCCTTTCATTGCCGCGTTGACGGCGGCTGCCCTTGCACCCTTGCCGATGAACTGCGCAATGCCGTAGTCGATCAGCGCGGGGGTATACGCGTCCATGCGCTTGCTGGTGGTGGGTCCGCACGGGCCGATGACTTCGCCGGGCGCCGCCGGGCAGGGCCCGCAATAGTAGATGCACGCGCCCTTCGGCACGGGCAGTGTTTCGCCCGCTTTTAGCATCCGGTCAAATCTTGCGTGCGCCGCGTCTCGCGCGGTGTAGATCACACCGGATAAGTATACCACGTCGCCGGCGCGCAAAACGTTCAAATCGGCTGAGCAGAGCGGGGCTTGCATGTGATATTCCATCGGCTCAAACCTCCTCGCTCGCGTGGCGGCAGGCGTGGCACTGGATATTGACCGCGACGGGAAGACCCGCAATATGCGTGTGTTCCGCGGCGGCGTGCACCGCAAGCGCTGTTGTCATGCCGCCAAGGCCCATAGGGCCGATGCCGCTTTCGTTGATTCTCTTGAGCGCCTCCCGCTCGATGGCGGCGACATCCTCACGTTCGGCAGGCTCGCCGAGCGGGCGCAATAATTGTCGCTTGGCTAAGAGCGCGCAGGATTCCATTGTGCCGCCGATGCCGACGCCGACCACGACGGGCGGGCATGCGGAAGCGCCCGCATCCTTGACCGTGGTCAGAATGTGGGTGAGGATCCCTTCGATTCCTGCGGAAGGAGGCAACATGACAAGACGGCTCATGTTCTCGCTGCCAAATCCCTTCGGCGCGACGGTGAGCGTAACGCGATCGCCATCAACCAGGCGAATGTGCAGCACGGCGGGCGTGTTGTCCCCCGTGTTGACGCGCGTGATGGGGTCGAGAACGGATTTGCGAAGATATCCTTCGGTATAAGCAAGACGCACGCCTTCGTTGACGGCGGCGGTGAGGTCTCCTTCAATATGCGCGTCCCGCCCGATATCGGCGAACACCACGGCCATGCCGGTGTCCTGACAGATAGGACGGTACTTTTCCCGCGCGAGGTGCTGGTTTTCCAGCAATTGATCGAGTACGTTTTTCGCCGCGGAGCCTTGTTCTTCGCGCGATTGCGCGGCGGAGAGGGCTGCGGCTACATCCTGCGGAAGGTTGCAGCAGGCACGCAGGCAAAGTCTGCGTACGGGTTCGATGAGTTGTGCGGCCTGAACGAGACGCATGCTGCCGCGCCGCCTTTCCGTGTAGAAAATGTGGATACACCGAAAAACAAATTATCGCACAAATTGCGTGATCTGACAATATATTTTTCTGGAATATGTAAATAAATGCAAAAATAACGCATGATTATACAATGAAAAACGCGGGTTGATATTTGATTTTCTTGCGCTTCATCCACGCGTGCAAAATATGAATGTTCTATGAAGAAAATGCCCGTACGGGCGATTCTCAGCAGATTCTAATGTTGCGGTAACGATTCCTCCTCTTTTTTCCATAATTTGACACCTTTGTGTGCTTGCCAGTTTCGCAGAACACTGTAAACTAAATGTATGCAGAATCAGACGAGTAAAACCCCGACTCAAAGCGCGGTATTGGAGACCTCTTTTTCCGCATTGGGCACGGGCAACAACATTCAGGTGTTTCAATATGACGACCGGATTGCAGCGGGCGAGGCGCTGGGTCGCGCGCAGGAACGCGTGCTTGGGCTACATGATCGCCTCTCCGTCTTTCAACCGGAGAGCGAGCTATCGCTGCTAAACGCGTCCGCGGGTTGCGGGCCGGTACCTGTCGGCGAGGATGCCTTTTATCTCCTTTCCGAAAGCAAGCGATATTCGGCGATGAGCGGCGGGGCGTTTTCGATTACGACGCGCGTCATCAGCGCGCTCTGGCGCATTCATGCGCGCTGCGGCACCGTTCCGGGCCGCGCGGAGGTGGAGCAGGCGGTAGCTATGGTCAGCGACGAGGATATCCTGCTGGACAATGAGGCCAGAACCGCAGAGCTCGCGAGATTTGGCCAGAGCGTAGACCTCGGCAGCATCGCCAAAGGATACGCGGCGGACGAGGTACGGCGTATCTTAGAGGAAGGCGGCGTACGCGACGCGTTGATCAACCTCGGCGGAACGGTGGTCACCCTCGGAAGACAGCGCCGCGTCGGTATACAGCATCCCGACCGATTCACGGGCATCGCGATGGGGCGAATTGCGGTTACAAACGCTTGCGTGGTGACGAGCGGAGACTATGAGCGCTATTACGAGGTGGACGGCGTACGGTATCATCACATCGTCGATCCGCGAACGGGATATCCCGCGCGTTCCGGCCTTCGCAGCGTGACGCTGGTCGGCGACTCCGCGCTCATGCTGGACGCGCTTACAACGATTTTATTCGTACTGGGCGCAGAAGAAGGATTGCCGCTGGTTCGGCAATATCCGGTGGAAGCGGTGCTCGTTACGGATCAGTTGGACGTTTTTTGCACCGACGGCTTGCGGGAGAATTTCGAGTTGCTGTCCAAAGAGTGACGGCATACCTGCCTCTTTGACAAAACGAAACCAAGATAGAGAAGGAAGTATGAAAAAGAAACTTTTCAAAAAGATAACCGCGCTCACGTTGACGAGACGCATCATACAAATCGTCGCGCTGATCCTCTTTCCCGGACTTTTTATCTCTACTTTTTCGGCGATCAAGGCGATCTATGTAGCCGTCATCAACGGAACATTCAGCGCATCTTCACTTGCGGGCCAGATCATTCTCGCCGTTTCGATGCTGCTCATCACGGCGATCATGGGCCGGTTTTTCTGCGGGTTTTTATGTGCCTTCGGTTCGATGGGCGATTTTTTCTGGTATCTTGGTTCAAAGCTCAAGATTTCGCGACCGAAGATCGGCTCGCGTACGGATCGAATCCTCAAAAAGATCAAATACGTGCTGCTTGTTGGCATCGTGCTGCTGATCTGGACGTTTGGCGTTTCGCTCCTCAATGGAACGGGTAATCCCTGGACGGTGTTCGGCATGCTGACCAAACTCAGCGGCTGGACGGACATGACGGTGCTTGTCTCGGTCGGCATGCTGCTATTATTGCTCATCGTCGTCGGCAGTCTCTATATCGAGCGGTTCTTTTGCCGCTACCTTTGCCCGCTTGGTGCGGTGTTTGCCATTGTCTCCCGATTCCGGCTCTTCAAGATTCGAAAGCCGGGCGAAAAGTGCGGCCCCTGCCGCGCCTGCACCAAGCGCTGCTCCATGGGCATCCCGCTGTATCGCGTCAATGTGGTGACCAGCGCGGAGTGCATCGACTGCATGAACTGCGTCGAAATCTGCCCGCGCGATAACGTAACGGCAAATCCCAAGCCGGCGTTCGCGGCGGCGATTGCGGTGGCTTCGCTCGCGGGCATGTACTATGCGGGCAACATTGCAGGCAGCGTGGTCGCAAACCAGCAGGTTGCGGCGCTTGCCGACGCCAGCGTGAACGAAAGCACGAGTGCGGGTCCGTTTATCGACGGAACTTACCAAGGCAGCGCGGCGGGCTATCACGGAGATACGAGTGTTTCCGTCGCGGTGGAAAACGGATACATCACCGCTGTTGACGTGCTCTCCACCGGCGACGACACAGAGTTTTTTAGCATGGCGAAGGCCTCGATCATTCCCGCCATCATCCGCGCGCAGAGTGTCGGTGTGGATACGGTTTCCGGCGCGACATTCAGCAGCAACGGACTCATCGGCGCGGTTAAGGCGGCGCTCTCCGGCGCGCTGAGCGCTTCTACCAATGTCTCGGTTTTGGAGATGGACAATTCTTCGATCACACCGACCCCGGTGCTCACGCCCTCGCCGAGCCCGGTGCCGACGCCAACCCCCAACCCTACCGCCACGCCAGGCAACGCGGGACCGATCGCGCTCGCGGACGGTGATTATTACGGTACAGGCCGCGGTTTCCACGGAGATATCGACGTAACGGTCACCGTCAAGGGCGGCTATATCACCGATATCACGATCGACAGCTACCACGACGACGAGA